>CANGMH010000151.1 GCA_947454005.1 Verrucomicrobiota bacterium | reverse complement strand
GCCCGATTTCATCTACGAGGTGGACGAAGCCGGGGCGGGCGCCCCGGTGCCCGCCGCGGCACCGGCGACGAAGCCCGCGACCTGGTACGCCGACGCCACCGCGAAGCTCGACCACGTCGCGTTCGAGGAGCCCTTCGACGATTTCGCCCAACAACCGACGCTCCCGTACCGGCTCGGACAGCTCGGGCCGTCCGCGCTCATCGCCGATGTCGACGGGGATGGACGGGCCGACGTGGTCATCGGGGGTTCCCGCGGCGGCCGGATGGCGGTGAAACTCGGTGACGGAAAAGGCGGGTTCAAGGACCTCGCGGTTCCCGGCCCGCTGTTGCCCGACGACCTGCTCGGGTTGGCGACCTTCAACGGAGCGGGCGGACGCCGCTCGCTCCTCGCGGCGCTCGCCAACTACGAGAGCGCCGACACCAACCAACCTTCCGTGCTGCGCTGGGACCTCGTCGACGGCGCGTTGAAGACCGGCACCCCGGTGCCCGCGCTGGGCAGCAGCCCGGGCGCGATCGCCATCGGCGACCCGGAGGGCGACGGGCGGACCGTGCTCTTCGTCGGCGGACGCGTGAACCCGCGCCGCTGGCCCGAGCCCGCGGTCTCGAGGATCTTCCGCGAACAAGACGGCCGGTTCATCGAGGACGTCGAGGCATCGCGCGCCTTGGCCGACGTCGGGTTGGTGACCGGCGCCGTCTTCGCCGATCTCGACGGCGACAGGCATCCGGAGCTCATCCTGTCGACCGACCACGGACCGGTCCGCGTCTTCCGACGGCAGGGCGGCGGATGGCGCGAGGCCACCAAAGACCTGGGCCTCGAAAAGACCACCGGCCGATGGAACTGCGTCGCGGCGGCCGACCTCGACGGCGATGGGAAGACCGACCTCGTCGCGGGGAACTGGGGCCGCAACTCGACGGCGCAGGTTTGGGGCGACGGCATGCCCGGCGTTTGGTGGGGTGACCTCGCCGGCGACGGCACGGTCGGCGTGGTCGAGTCCGTGCGCGTCGGCGACCGCGACATGCCGCTGCGCGACCGGGATTTCCTGGCGGCCGCGCTCCCGGACCTGGCGGCGCGTTTCCCGTCCCATGCGGTGTACTCCGCGGCGACGGTGCGGCAGGTGCTCAGGGAACATGCGGCCACGGCGAGGCACCTCGCGGTGTCGACGCTGGAGACGACGGTGTTCCTGAACCGCGGCGGCCGGTTCGAGGCGCGGGCGTTGCCGACCGAGGCGCAATGGGCGCCGGCGCATTCCATCGCGGTCGCCGACGCGGACGGCGACGGGATCGCGGACCTCTTCCTCGCGCAGAACCAGTTCGCCGTCCGTCCGGAGGACTCGCGGATCGACGCGGGCCGCGGTCTCTGGCTGCGCGGCGACGGCAAAGGAGGGTTCGCCGCGGTGCCGGGACAGGAATCCGGCGTGGTCGTCCACGGCGAACAGCGCGGCGCGGCCGCCGGCGACCTCGACGGGGACGGGCGCCCCGACCTCGTGGTCACCCAGAACGGCTCGACCACGCGGATGTTCCGCAACATCGGCGTCCGGCCGAGACGTTGACAGCTGTCAACGACCGCCGGCCGCCAGCTTGGCCCGGACCCGCTGGAGCGCCGACTGCGCCGGTTTGAAGCCCGGGCTCGCCTTCAGGGCGTTCTCGAACGCCCCGACCGCCTCGGCAGGCCGGCCCTGGCCGACGTAGGAGTTGCCGAGGTTGTACCAGGCCTCGGCATAGTCCGGCTTCAGTCCCGTGGCCTCGCGGAAATGGCCGACCGCCTCATCGAGCCTGCCTTGTCGCGCGAGCGCGGTGCCGAGGTTGTTGTGCGCGCTGCTGCTCTTCGGCGAGGACTTCAGCGCGGCCTCGAAATGCACGACCGCCTCCGCGAACTGGTTCTTCTTCGAGAGGAGGTTGCCGAGGTTGTTGTGGGCCTCCGCGTAGTCGGGGAGGATCCGCAGCGCTTCGCGGTATTGCTGGATGGCGTCGTCGACCCGGCCGAGCCGGCCGAGGTTGAAGGCGAGCGCGTACCGCGACTCCTCGTCGTCGGGGCTCAACGCGACCGCCTTCTCGTACGCGGCGACCGCTTCGGCGCTCTTGCCCTGCTCGGAGAACTCGTCGCCTTTCTTGACCCAGTCGGCCGACGCCTCGTTCCCGCCGCCGACCGCCGGCAACGGCGCGGCGCCACCGGCGTCCGCGACCGGCTTCGGGGCCACCGGCGCATTGGTCGCCGCGGCGCCCGGGGCGGGGACCGCGGACGGCCCGCAGCCGATGGCGAGGGCCGCCACGACGCCGACGGAGATGAGCAGGCCTGATCGCATGTGCACGGACGCGGACATTAGACGGCTCGCCGCCGGCCCGCCAGCCTGCGAACGACCGCCAAGCGGCAGGCCATCCGGACACCGGGCCGGCGAGGTGCGCGCAACTCGCGCTGGATTCGCCGCGGCGGCTTCGCCAGCCTCGCGCCCATGTCCGACACGAACCCGAAGATCGCAGTCGTCACCGGTGCCGGAAGCGGCGTCGGCCAAGCCACCGCTCTCGCCCTCGCCCGGAAAGGATGGCGCGTCGCCCTCGTCGGCCGCCGCGCGGAGGCCTTGGCCGGGACCGCCGGGGCCGACGCCGCGTTGCAGGACCGCTTCTTGGTCTGCCCTTGCGACATCGCCGACCCCAAGGCCGTCGAAGCGATGGGTGTCCACGTGCTGGCCGCGCTCGGCACGGTCGACGCCTTGGTCAACGCCGCCGGCACCAACGCGCCGAAGCGCGCGCTCGAGGTGCTCGCGCTCGCGGACTACCACGACATGGTGAACACGAACCTCCACGGCGCCTACCATTGCGCGCAGGCCTTCCTGCCCGCGATGCGCCGTCGCGGGTCCGGGACGATCGTCAACGTCGTCTCCGACGCGGGCAAGCAGGCCAGCCCGAAGGCGGGCGCGGGCTACGTGGTGAGCAAGTTCGGCATGGCGGGGCTGACGCAGGCCATCAACGCCGAGGAACGCGGCCGCGGGATCCGCGCCTGCGCCATCTTCCCGGGGGATATCGACACCCCGCTGCTCGACAAGCGCCCGGTCGTGCCCGACGCCGACGCGCGCTCGCGCATGATGCGCCCCGAGGACATCGCGGAATGCGTCCTCCTGTGCATCGAACTGCCGTCGCGCGTGGTGGTCGAGGAGATGCTCGTGCGGCCGCGCTGAGGACCATCCGGCCGGGACGGCCCGCCGAGGAAAGCTTCCCTCCCGAGGGGCGGCGCGCCATGTTCCGCGCCACCGGTCCATGCCGCTGCCAGAACTCATCGAGATCGTCCCGCTCGCCGCTCCTTCGCCCGCCGAGATCACCATCCCGGGCTCGAAGAGCATCACCAACCGCGCCCTCGTGCTGGCCGCGTTGGCCGACGGCGAGACCACGCTGCACGGCGCGCTCTGGAGCGAGGACACGGAGGCGATGGTGGATTGCCTCCGTCGGCTCGGCTTCGAGGTGGACGTCGTCCCCGAGGCCGAGGAACCGGCCAACCGCACCATGCGCATCCGTGGGCTCGGCGGCCGGATCCCCCGCGGCGGCACGCCAGTGACCCCGCTCGAGCTCTTCGTGGGGAACGCCGGCACCGCCGCCCGTTTCCTGACCGCGATGGTCTGCCTCGGCGATGGGGTCTACCGGCTGACCGGGGTGCCGCGCATGCACGAGCGTCCGCAGGCCGCGTTGTTGGCCGCGCTCCGGCAGCTCGGCTACCGCATCGACGCCGAGGGAGACCGGTTGCCGGCGGTGGTCCACGGCGGCGGACGCCGGCCCGGCCCGGTCGAGGTGAGCGTCGAGGAGAGCTCGCAGTTCGCGAGCGCGCTGCTACTGTCCGCGGCGGTCGGCGGATGGACGGTCGGCGTGACCGGGGCGAACGACGACGAGCTGCCCTACGTCGAGATGACGCGGCGCCTGGTGGCGGCGTTCCCGCGCGACGGCGGCGCGTTCCAGGTCGAGCCCGACGCGTCGAGCGGCAGCTACTTCTGGGCGGTCAACGCCCTCTGGCCCGACCTCGCGGCGGTCAAGGTGCGCAACTGGCCGGCCTCGGGCTGGCAGATCGACGCCGATTTCCCGGTGCTCATGCCTCACGCCGGCGAGCCCGCCAGCGCCACCACGTCTCGCAAGACCGACCTCGGCGACGCGATCATGACCGCGATCGTGGTCGCGCCCTTGGCGACCAGCCCGGCGGCGTTCACCCATCTCGGCGTGCTGCGCCGGCAGGAATGCGAGCGCGTCGCCGCCCTGAAGCACGAGCTCCAGCGGTGCGGCGCGCAGGTCCAGGAACGGGGCGACACGCTGGAGATCTCGCCGTCCCGCCTCCATGGCGCGATCATCAACACCTACCACGACCACCGCATGGCGATGTGCTTCGCCACCCTCGGGCTCAAGGTCCCCGGCATGCGGTTGTACGACCCGTCCTGCGTGAAGAAGACCTTCCCCGATTTCTTCCAGAAGCTCGCGGCGCAGCCCCCCCACGGCCTCGGCGCGGAGATCTGGGAATGTTCCACCATCGACGGCCGACGCGTCCGCCGCCTCACCGAGCTCCCGGATCTTTTCGCCGCGTGATGACCACCCCCTCCGACCGACCGAACTCCGCCGCCCGCACCCGCGGCACGCTCACGCTCCCCCAGGTGATCGCGATGGACGGTCCGAGCGCGTCCGGCAAGGGCACGTTGTCCCGGCGCCTCGCCAAGGAGCTCGGCTACACCTACGTGGATTCCGGCGCGATGTACCGCACGCTCGCCTGGCATTGCCTCCAGAAGCAGGTGCCCGTCCCCGCGCGGCCGGCGGACCTCAACGCCGCCACCGAGAAGCCGGTCATCGCCGCGCTCCGCCGCTGGAAGGCCGAGCTCAAGGCGGTCGACGGATCGATCTGGCTGCACGTGGACGGTTACTTCCCGGCGACGGAGATCCGCACGGACGCCGTGGAGAAGACCGTCCCGCTCATCGCCCAGATCGGGAAGGTGCGCGACTGGATGGTCGCGCGGCAGCGGGATTGCGTCGGGTTCGGCCCGCTGGTGATGGAGGGGCGCGACATCGGCACCGAGGTCTTCCCGCTCGCGCCGGTGAAGTTCTTCCTCGACGCCAACCCCGCCGCCCGCGCCGAGCGCATGCAGGGCCGCGGCAACACCGCCTGCACCGAGCGCGACAAGCTCGACATGAACCGCAAGCAGGGCGCGCTCATCCCGGCGCTCGACGCCGTCCGCATCGACAACACCGGCCAGACCGTCGAGGAGACCTTCGCCGTCCTCATGGGCCACGTGCGGGAGCGTCTCCATCTGAAGTGAATCCGCGCGGCTGCGTCCGATCTTCCGCATGAAACCGATCCTGAGGAACGCCTCCGCCTGCTGGAGGATCCTGGTCGTCGTCGTCGCCGCCTTCTGCGCCGCCGTCCCCGGCGCGAGCGCGGGCGGCAAGGAGGTGGTGGTCGTCTACAACAAGAATTCGCCCGGATCCAGGGCCGTCGCCGACCACTACGCCGACCAACGCTCGGTCCCGGCGGACCAGCTCATCGGCCTCGACGTCGGCACGGACGACAGCATCTCGCGGGCGGATTACCGGCGGCAGATCCAGGAGCCCCTGCTGAAAGAACTCACCGGGCGCGGCCTCGTGGAGTTCGCCACCGATATCGTCCCGGCCCGCAACGGGCGTCCCGGCCGGGTCCGCTACCAGGCCCGCGCGTCCAAGGTCCGGTACATCCTCCTCTGCCACGGCGTGCCGTTCCGCATCCTCGCCGATCCCGGATACGACCCGAAACGCGACGACGACATGGCGGAATCCAACCCGGCCCACCTCCGCACCGACGGGGCTTCCGTGGACAGCGAGCTCGCCCTGCTGCCCGTCCTCGGCCAATACCCGCTCTACGGTCCCACCGGCAACCGGCTCGCCATCACGACCAACGCGGCGCTGATCAACCCCGTCAACGGTGTCTTCATGGTGACCCGTCTCGACGGACCGACACCGGAGATCGCGAAGGGATTGGTCGACAAGGCTCTGGTCGCGGAACGGGACGGTTTGAACGGCCGGGCCTTCTTCGACCTGCGCAACATCACCAACGGTGGCTATGCGACCGGCGACCGCTGGATCACCAACGCCGCCTCCGCCGCGAAGCGGGCCGGTTTCGAGACGGTCGTCGACAACCGGCCGGAGATCATCGGCCTCGGGTTCCCGTTCGCCCAGGTGGCGCTCTACGCCGGCTGGTACGACAGCGAGGCCAAAGGCGTCTTCGAGCTCCCGGCGAACGAGTTCATGCCCGGGGCGATCGCGTACCACCTGCATTCCTTCAGCGCCCAGCTCCTGCGCAATGCTTCGGCCCGATGGGTCGGACCCCTCCTCGCCAAGGGCGCCGCGGTCACGCTCGGGTGCATCGACGAGCCCTATCTGGAGATCACACCGAACATCGGGGTCTTCTTCGAGCGCCTGATGGACAACCAGTTCACCGTCGGCGAGGCGGCGTTGGCCTGCCAGGTCTTCCTGTCCTGGCACAACGTCGTCATCGGCGACCCGCTCTACCGGCCGTTCGGCAAGAGCGTCCTCGAGCTGGAGGCACAACATCTGGCCAGCGGCAACCCCTTGGCCGCTTGGGCCCAGGTCCGCAAGGTCAATTCCTACCTCCTTGCCGGACGCGACGCCGAGGTCTTGCGCGAATATCTGATCGAGCAACCGGGCGCGACCAACAGTTCCGTGCTCTCGGAGAAGATCGCCCGCATGTTCGCCGACCGCGGCCGGTACAAGCAGGCGATCGAATGGTCCAGCCGTTCCCTAGGACTGCCCGACGGTTCCCCGCAGCAGCATTCCCGCCTGTGGCGCAACCAGGCCGATTGGCAGAAAGTGCTCGATCCCGAAGGCGCGTTCCGTAGCCTGGAGTCCTTCGCCGTCGAGTTCCCCCACCATCCCGACATCTACGGCGTCCGGCAGCAGCAGCTCGAGCTCGCGAAGGACCTGCGCCGCAAGCCCGAGATCGCCCGCATCGAGAAGGAGTTGGACCGCTACCGCAACGCGGCGATCGAGGCCGGCAAGGCCGCCGAGGCCAAAGCGAAGGCCGCGGAGGCGGAAGCCGCCGCCAAGAACCCGCCGAAGAAGAAGTGAGTCCCATCCGCCTCCGCTCGGCCCGGTCCGATGGGACCGGGCCGGACCCGGCGGTCGGCACGGCGAGCGGTGGCGAAGAACCCATGACACCCGGAGACACATCGCAGGTCCTCCCGCTCGCCGGCGGTTGGCGGCTCGACCATTCCTACTCGCGGTTGCCGGCACGTTGTTCCGCGCCGGCGTCGCCCACACCCGGCGCCGCGCCGCGACTGGTCGTGCTCAACCGCCCGCTCGCGCTGGAGATCGGGCTCGACCCGGACACGCTCGCGCGGCCGGGGAACGTCGGTTGGTCCACCGGCAACACCCTGCCCCCCGGGGCATCGCCGATCGCCCAGGCCTACGCGGGACACCAGTTCGGCCGCTTCACGATGCTCGGCGACGGACGTGCCATCCTGCTGGGTGAACAGCTGACGCCCCGGGGCGCTCGTTTCGACATCCAGCTCAAAGGCGCCGGACGGACGCCGTTCTCGCGCGGCGGCGATGGACGCGCCGCCCTCGGCCCGATGCTGCGCGAGCACATCATCAGCGAGGCGATGCACGCGCTGGGAATCCCGACCACACGCAGCCTCGCCGTCGCGGTCACCGGCGAACCGGTCTTCCGCGAGACGCCGCTGCCCGGCGCGGTCCTCACCCGCGTCGCGGCCAGCCATCTCCGCGTCGGGACCATCGAATGGGCCGCCGCCACCGGCGAACCCGACCTCCTGCGCGCCGTCGCCGACCACGCCTTGCTGCGCCACTATCCGGAGCTTTTGGGCTCCGAGCATCCCTACGTCGCCCTGCTCCGTGCCGTCCTGGAGCGGCAGGCCGCGCTCGTCGCGCGCTGGCAGCACGTCGGCTTCATCCACGGCGTCATGAACACCGACAACATGGCGTTGTCCGGCGAGACCATCGATTACGGCCCGTGCGCGTTCATGGATGCCTATCATCCCGGGACGGTCTTCAGTTCCATCGACCACCAAGGCCGGTATGCCTACGCCAACCAGCCGACCATCGCCCACTGGAACCTCTCGCGCCTCGCCTCCGCCCTCCTGCCGTTGCTGCACACCGACGAGCAGGCCGCCGTCGAGGTCGCCAACGAGGTCCTCGGCACGTTCCCGGGGATCTTCCGCGACCGCTGGCTCGCGGGGATGCGCGCCAAGCTCGGGCTCTTCGACGAGGAGCAGGACGACGACGTGCTGATCGAGGACCTGCTCGCGATCCTGCAGGAACACGGAGCGGACTTCACCAACACCTTCCGCGACCTCTCCCGCGACGCGATGACCGATGCCGATCTCGCCGCCGGCAGGAGCTTCCAGACGTGGCGCGCGCGCTGGCAGGACCGGCTAGCCCGCCAGCCGCAGGACCGCGCCGCCGCGCTGGATATGATGCGCCGGACGAATCCCGCCTTCATCCCGCGCAACCACAAGGTCGAGGAGGCGCTCGCCGCCGCGACCATGGGCGGCGACCTCAGCGTGCTGGAGAAACTCGTCGACGTGCTGGCGACGCCGTTCGACCACGACCGGCAGCTTCCCGGGTTCAGCGCCCCGCCCGTGTCCGACGGCCGCGTCTACCAGACCTTCTGCGGGACCTGAGGGAGGAGCGCCCGGATGCCCGAGTCCGCGACCGTCCGGCTGACCGGAGCCGACCGGAGCGGGGCCGGTGGCGCCCAAGAAGGGATGATGCCCTCGTGGGCGAGCAGCCACGCGATGGCGGCGGCGATCAACGCCAGCACCGCGGCCCAGAAGAAGAGCTTCAGCAGCGACTGGGTGACCTTCCAGAAGACCACGAGGCCGACGACCGCGGCCACGACCAGCCCCGCCGCGACGAGGAAGCTCCTGACCTGCGGGTCGTCCGCCATAACGGGCCGCTCAAGCCGCGGCGAGCCGGCGCTTCTCGGCGCGCAGCCGCTCCGCGCCGTGGCGGAGCATGCGCTCCGTCGCCTCCCATCCGAGGCAGGCATCGGTGAGCGAGACGCCGTACCGGAGCTGCGAGAGGTCCTTCGGGATCGGCTGGTTGCCGTCGTGGAGGTGGCTCTCGATCATCACGCCGATGAGCGGGTCGCTGCCCTCGACGCGTTGGGAGACGAGGTTCATCCAGACCTCCTCCTGCTTCGCGTGCTGCTTGCTGGAGTTGGCGTGCGAGCAATCGACCATCAAGCCGTCGGGCAGTCCGGCCTTCTTCAGCTGGGCCGCGGCGTCGGCGATGCTCGAGGCGTGGTAGTTCGTGCCCAGGCGTCCGCCGCGCAGGACGACATGGCCGTCGGTGTTGCCGGTGGTGCGGACGACCGAGACCGCGCCGTCCTGGTCGATGCCCAGGAAATGATGCGGGTGCTTGGCCGAATGCATGGCGTCCAGCGCGATCTGCAGCGAGCCGTCGGTGCCGTTCTTGAACCCGACCGGCATCGAGAGGCCGCTCGCCATCTCGCGATGGGTCTGGCTCTCGGTCGTCCGGGCGCCGATGGCGGCCCAGCTCACCAGGTCGGCGATGAACTGCGGGACGATG
>CANGMH010000150.1 GCA_947454005.1 Verrucomicrobiota bacterium | reverse complement strand
CGTCTGGCGTCTGGCGTCTGGCGTCTGGCGTCTGGCGTCTGGCGTCTGGCGTCTGGCGTCTGGCGTCTGGCGTCTGGCGTCTGGCGTCTGGCGTCTGGCGTCTGGCGTCCGGTTGGATCGATCTGAAAACAAAAAGGGCCGGGGATTTGATCCCCGGCCCTGTGAAGGTCGACTGACGACCGGCTTAGTTCCCCGCGCGGTAGAACTTCTGCGCCGCCGCCGCCGTGTTCGGCGAGAACGGGCTGGTCGCACCGGCGACGGCCGTGAACGGACCGGCCGCGTTGTCGGCACCGAGGAGGGTGCCGGTGAACGTGATCTTGCCGTCGAGGCTGACCGCGATGGTCGGGGTGACCGTGCTGCCGCCGCCGAAGGCGGTGCCGAGCAGGCCGACGTCGGCGACCTGCATGCTGTTCGCCGAGGCCGCCTTGGCGACGGTCGGGAACGTCACGCGGTAGGTCTTGTAGACCGCCGTGTTGGCGAACGTGAACGTCTGCGTGGTGAAGCGGGCGCTGAACGCCGCGACATTGCCCGACGCGACGGTCTGGAAGAAGACGCCGTCGTCGGAACCTTCGATGAGGTAGCTGGCCGGATCGCGCTCAGGAGCGTCGTTGGCCGAGGTGATGGTGATGCCCGAGATGATGCTCGAACCGGCGGCCGGGGTGACCGTGAACCCGGTGTTGAGCTTGTCGAAGTTGAGGTACTTCGTGCTGCTCTTGGCATCGAGGACGTTCTTCACGCCTTCGGCGCCCGGGGAGTTCGCGGAGCTGGCGACGATCGTGTCGTTGACCGACAGGATGTTCGGCTCCAACTGGGTCAGCGGAGCGGTGGTGCCGAAGGTGGTCAGGGCACCGGTGCCGTTCGGGACCGGCTGGCTGGAGGCCGGCCAAGCCGTGGCTTCGCCGTGGTCGCCGCCGCCGCCTTCCTTGTAGAGCACCTCGAGGTAGTAGGACTTGCCCGCGACGAGCTTCTGCGCCTTGGACTGCTTGGCGGCCACATCCGAACCACCGCTGGAGGTGGTCCATTGGGCGAAGTCGTCCCAAGCGGTGACCTTGGCGATCTCGACCTTGTTGGCCGGCTTGTCGTCGGTGCTGAGGTACAGGATGGCGTTGTCGTCCGCGGAGACCGCGAAGATCCAGTCGCCGGAGGTCGGCACCTGGACGAGGCCGCTCAGCTTGCCGCCGAAGTTCTCGTGCTCGCCGCCGCCATAGGGCGAAGCGAACGTGGTGTAGGTGGTGTCCTTGAGGTCGGCCGCATCGTTCTTGAAGTGCGAATCGGCGAGGAGCTCGGGGATGCCGCCGCTGATGCCGTCCCAGACCTCGTAGGTCACCTTGCCGATGACGCCCGCGGTGGTGAGCTGGCTGCGGAGGGTGCCGGTGGTGGCCGACAGGTTGCCGGCGGAGTCGCTGACGCCGTTGACGGTCAGCTTGTAGGTGGCGCCGGAGGTCTGGGCCGAGGTGGTCAGCTTGACCGTGGTGTCATCGACCTGGCTGACCGCGGAGACGGTCAGGCCGCCGTCGAACGAGTAGTTCGCGGCCGTGGTGGAGGTCGGAGCGACGACCTTCTCGGAGAAGCGCACCGTGGCGCTGGTGAGCGTGGCGTCGCCCTTCACCGAGTACACGACCGGCTTCACGTTGTCCGCGGTGACCGTGAGCGTGGCCTCGGTGCTGGTGGCGGCGAGACCCGGCACGGCGACGAGCACCTTGTACTTGGCGCCGCTGTCGGCGGCCGAAGCGGCGGCGATGCTGTAGCTCTGGCCGGTGGCGCCGGCGATCGGGTTGCCGTTCTTGTACCACTGGTAGAGCACCGCGCTGGTGTAGGGCGAGGCGGTGGTGGCCTGGACGTAGAAGAGGACCGGGCTGTTGGCCGGGACGCTCACGTCGGAGGGGTTCTTGGTGATGGTCACGACCGCGCCGACCGAGTCAGCGACGCCGGAGAGCAGCGCGCCCTGGATGGGCTTGAGGTTGGCGGCCGCCGTGGTGTCGCCGACCTTGCGCATCGCGACCTGGCCCCAATCGCCGCCGCCGCCTTCTTTGACGACGAACGCGAAGCCGTACTTCTGGCCCGCGACGAGCTTGATCGGGGTGGCCGTGGTCTGGATGGCCGTGCCGCCGGTCTCCTGGAACGATTTGCAGCAGCCGTCCTCGGAGGCGATCGGCGTGTCGACGCCGGGCTTCGGGATGGTGGCGTTGGAGCTCAGGAAGAAGTCCGAGGCGTCATCGCTGCGGACGAAGAAGTCGAAGTCGCCCGATTCCGGCGCGGTGAGCACGCCTTTGATCACGACACCGTAGTTCTCACCGTAGGTGTCGCCGAAGTTCGGCTCGCCGAAGGTGAGGCCGTTGATGTAACGGCCGCGGTCAGGGGTGTTGGCGGCGTACTTGGCGTCGTCGTAGAGCGACTGAGTGGCCGTGGTGTTGATGCCGTCGTAGATCTCCGCGAGGAGGAAGCCGACGTCGGCGACCTCGGCGGCGGTCTTGACGGAGGTCGAGACCTTGCCGGAGAGGTTGCCGGAGATGTCGGTGGCTTCGACGTCGTAGGTGTAGCTCTTGCCGGGCGCGACACCGAGGTCGACATAGTTCGTGCTGATCACGTTGCCGCCGACCTTGGTGCCATCGCGATAGACGTTGTAGGCGACACGGCCCGAATCATCGGTCGCCGCGCCCCAAGTGAACGCCACGCGGCGGGCACCGGCGGAGACGTTGGCGATCGCGCCGGGGTTGGTCGGCTTGACTTTGTCCGCGGCCGCGGCCGTGGTCACGAGCTTGATGTTGTCGAAGTGCGTGTGCTCGTTGGCGCCGCCGGTGCGGCCGGCCAGGACGATGCGGCCGGCGCTCGGGAAGTAGGCGGTCTGGAACTTGTCCAGGATGGTCGCGCCCTTGAACTTGACCGTCAGCTTGGCGTTCGCATCGACGTCCACCACGAGCGGGACCCACGAGAGGCCGGCCCAAGAGGCGGGATCTTGCGGATCGCCGCTGTTCGCCCAGAACGCCGCGTCGCGCGGTCCGGTCTGGAGACTGGTGATGTCCGTGGCGGCACCATGCCGGGTGGGCATGTCGTATTTGAGCACGGTCACGTTGTCCACGCGGACGATGATGCCTTCGATGTCGCCGCCGTCGGGCAAGGTGTTGCCGGACCAGGTGTCGAAATCGACGGCGATACCGGTGGTGGAACCACCTTCCGCGATGGTGCCCGCCCAGTTGCCCATGTTGCTCTTCGCATCATTGTCCACCAGGATGGGATCGTTGGAACGCGCGAAGCTGATGCTGAAGCCGTCGGCCGCGCGATCACCGGTGCTGTTGCCGACGCGGAGGTCGGCATTGAAGGTGAACGCGGAGACGATCTTGCCGTCGTCGATGTCGTCGAACACGATCGACGAGAACAGGCCGCCGATCGGGTAGGTCAGCGCCAAGAATCCACCGGGATTGCCGCCGCTGGCCACCCAAGGCGCGGGGTTAACACCGTTGCCGCCGATGTCCAGGATCCCAGCCGCGACCGGGTCGGTGCTGAAGTCGTAGGACACGCTTCCGGCGCGGACCGAGGTGGCACCCGCCACGACAGCCGATGCCAGAACGAAGGAGGCGAAACGCCCCCTGACCCCGCTGGACCGCGAGGCGCTCTGTGACGTTGCTTTCTGATTTTGCATACTCACGTTTTTTTGGTTTTTGCAGACTTTGCCGCGTTCTTCTCGACCACTCGGCCGGAAGACACGGTCCGTCCGGGCAGGACGGCTACCCGACCCGACCGACGACAACCTCCCCGATCCTTCGCTTTCGAGCCAACGAAGCCGACAGGACCCCACGCCCGGAGAGATATCCACGGGGGAGCCCGGGTATCGCGGACGCGAAAGCGACGGATTGAAGAGGTTGGTGAAGGCATACGTTTTTGAGGCGGGAATTTGCAAGCCTAAGTTCCCCCGTGGACCTGGTCGCGGCAACACGGGTGCGGCCCGGATGGGCCTCGTGGTTTTTGACCGTTGCAGATCCGGAATCTCCAACCGCCTGTCGGAGTGGTAGCTACGTCCTAGCGCGGCGGCGGAGACCGGCTTTCAACGGCCGATGTCCCTGGACCGGGCGGATCGTGAAAAAACTCATCCGGGAGGCGCCAAGGTGCCGGCCCGCCGATATTCGGGCGCCCCGTTCCGTCCGGCGGCCCAGGGGCGTCGCCATGACAGCCGCCCCGGTTCGCGCGCCTTGAGTCGGGCACGGCAAGACGGTTAAGGTGCGCCGACGTGGAGGCATCAACCCGCCGCGTCCATCCTGTGACCCCCACGCTCAAGTCCCTCCGCGCCCTCGCCGATCCGACCCGGTTGCGCATCGTCGCCCTCCTCGAGCGCGACGAGCTCTCCGTGGCCGAATTGCAGGAGATCACCAAGCTCGCCCAATCCCGCATCTCCACCCACCTCGGGCTCCTGAGCGAGACGGGCCTGCTCAAGTCGCGCCGGGACGGCAAGCGCACCTTCTACCGGCTCGCGCCGCAGACGGACGACGCCGGACGCAGTTTCGCCCAGCTGGCGATCCGCGCGGCGAAGGAGCTGCCTGAGCACGAGGGCGACCAGATCAACCTCAAGCGCACCCTCGGCCTGCGCCAACAGCAGGCGCAGGTCTACTTCAACCAGGTCGCCGGCCGCTTCGACCGGAGCTACGGCCCGGGCCGGTCGTGGCAGGCCTTCGGGCATCTGCTCCTGCGCGTGCTCCCGCCGCTGGTGGTGGCCGACCTCGGTTCGGGCGAAGGGCTGCTCAGCGAGTTGCTCGCCCGCCGCTGCAGACAGGTGATCGCGGTCGACAACTCGGAGAAGATGGTCGAGTTCGGCGCGAAAAAGGCGAAGAAGAACGGCCTCAAGAACCTCGATTTCCGGCTCGGCGACCTGGAGACCCCGCCCATCGATCCCGCCTCGGTCGACCTGGTGGTGCTGAGCCAGGCGCTCCACCACGCCGCGGACCCCGCCAAGGCCCTGGCCAGCGCCCACCGGATCTTGAAGCCGGGCGGACAACTCTTGCTGCTCGACCTGGCGAAACACCGGTTCGCGCAGGCGCACGAGCTCTACGGCGACCGCTGGCTGGGTTTCTCGGAATCGGACCTGCACGGCTGGCTCGAAGCGGCCGGCTTCCGCCGCATCGAGATCAGCATCGTCGCTCGGGAAGAACAGCCGCCGCATTTCGAGACGCTGCTCGTCGCCGCGGAGAAGTGAGCCGCGACGCGGACGACGACGCGGCTTTTTCGTTTCGGCCCGGCCCGGCTTCCTTCTAGCCTCGCCGCATGCCAGTCACACCGCTCCTGACGCTCGATCTTCCCGGCTTCCCGCCGCCCAAGCGCGGGAAGGTCCGCGAGGTGTTCGACCTCGGCGACCGCCTGCTCTTCGTCGCCACCGATCGCATCTCCGCCTTCGACTGCGTCATGCCGAACGGCATCCCCCGCAAGGGCGAGGTGCTTACCCAGCTCTCGCACTTCTGGTTCGACCTGACGGGATCGTGGCTGCCGAACCATCGCCTCGCCGCTGCGGGAGACCCGTTGCCGGCGGCGCTGGCTCCGTTCGAGGCCCAGCTCCGGGGCCGCAGCATGATCGTGAAGAAGGCCAGGCCTCTCCCGATCGAATGCGTCGTCCGCGGCTACCTCGCCGGATCCGGCTGGAAGGAATACCAGCGGAGCCGGACCGTCTGCGGCATCCCGTTGCCCGAAGGACTGCAAGAATCCAGCGAGCTGCCGGAGCCGATCTTCACGCCCGCGACCAAGGCCGAGACCGGTCATGACGAGAACATCCCCTTCAGCAAAGCGTCCGAGCTGGTCGGCGCGGACATCGCCGCCCAAGCGCGGGACCTGAGCCTCAAGCTCTACGGTTTCGCCCGCGACCACGCCCGCAAGCGAGGGATCATCATCGCCGACACCAAGTTCGAGTTCGGCCTCTTCGAGGGGAAGCTCATCCTGATCGACGAGGTGCTCACGCCGGATTCTTCGCGCTTCTGGCCGGCCGACCGCTATGCCCCGGGACGCGGCCAGCCGAGCTACGACAAGCAGTTCGTCCGCGATTATCTGGAGACGCTCTCCTGGGACAAGACGCCGCCCGCGCCGGCCCTTCCCGACGACGTCGTGGCCAGGACCCAGGCCAAATACCTCGAGGCCTACGAACTCCTCACCGGCCGTCCGCTCTGACCGGTCGGCGTCGCGCGCCGCTTCTCACACCACGCCGCTGTCGCGCAGCTCCAGGCGGAGCGCGACCAGCGACAGATGGATGTCACGGAGGAACAGGACCACCGCGCCGATCAACGAGAGCAGGCTCCCGATGAACTGCGCCTCGACCAGGCCCGCCGCGGGCCAACCCGCCAACGCGGCCACGAACAACGTGACGATGAGCAGCGCCGACCAGAGGACGCTGCCCGACGCCAGGCCGATCGCCCTCCGCAGCAGCCGTGCCCGCCGGAACAGGATCCGGATCTGGTCCCGCAACGCTTCTCGGTCGTCGGCGCGGCCGGCTTCCGCCTTCCGCAGCTCCATCATCAGCTGACGCGACCGGTCCACGGCCCGACCGAAGCGGTTGGTCATCACGAGCAGCAACATCCCGACGCCGGAGATCAAGATGACCGGGCCGATGGCCGTCTGAAGGAAAGGGACGATCTCGGTGAGGTTGTTTTGCATGGGTCCGGCTGCCGCCGTGCCGGAAGCACTAGCCCGTCCCCGGTCCGCTGCCAATCCTTGGTCAGCGGTTCCGGCGCGCCAGGAGGGTCACGAGGCCGCGCTCGACGTCGTTCCGGACGACGTCCAATCCCTCCGCGGCGAGTTTCGCGGCCACCGCGGACCGGTCCAGACGCAGCTTGCGATAGCAGCTCACGCTTTGCTTCCAACCTTCCGGCGTGCGCGTGTGCACCAGGTCATGCACATCCACGAAGCCGTCGCCGTATTCCAAGAAGCACGTCAGCACGCGGTCGCCATCGCTGCGCACCGGGATGAACCGCTGGGCGCCTTTGAGCTCGTTGCCCACGTAGTCGCGGAAGGTCAGCGCCAGCAGGCCGCCCGGGGCGAGGTTCGCCGCGGCGAGGTGCAACAGCTCGTCCACCGCCGCCATCGTCGGCAGATGTGTCAGCGTGTCGCCCATGCAGGCGATCACATCCGCCGGCGCGGTCAGATGCCTCGGGAATCCCAGGAGGTCGCCCTCCACTGTCCGCACCGGGAGCGTGCCGGCGCGATCGCGCAGCTCGGCGAGCAACCGGGCGCAGAGGTCGATGGCGACGACCTCATGGCCCAGTTCCGCTAGGGGGATGGCCTGGAGCCCGGAGCCGCATCCGAGATCCACCGCGATCCCGTGCCGCACCGGGACCACTCCGGCGGCCGCGAACAGCTCGCGGCTGCGCTGCAAGGCGGCCGGGATGTCGCCGAGCATCCACGTGTAGATCGGGCCGAGATGGGAATCGTAGTGTTGCTGGACGTCGGACGGACCGGAATTCACGGGCCGAGGTTATCGTCCGTCGCGCGGCGCCGCGAGCCCGCGACGTCGCTTCTGCCGTCGATCCCATCGAAGGACGGGAACAAAAAAGGCCCCGCCGGATCGGCGGGGCCTGGAGAAGGTCGGGCGGACGTTCAGTTCGACACGTATTCGCGCGGGTCGGTGATCTTGCCGGCGATGGCGCTGGCGGCCACGGTCGCGGGCGAGGCGAGGAACACCTGGGATTCTTTGTGGCCCATGCGGCCGGGGAAGTTGCGGTTGGTGGCGCTGATGCACTTGAGCCCGGGCTGGTTCATGCGGCCGAAGGTGTCGACCGGGCCGCCGAGGCACGCGGCGCAACCGGCGTTCTCGGTCATGCGCACGCCGGCATCCACGAGGATCTGCCAGATGGTCTGGTTGCCCCAGCGGGTGTTCTGGAGATCGCCGACGATCTCCGGTGTCGCCGGCACGCCGAAGGTGTCGATGGTGACCTTGCGGCCGTGAAGCACGCGCGCGAACTCGACGAAATCGCTCGTCTTGCCGCCGGTGCAGGAACCGACGTAGGCGCGGTCGAGCTTGATGTGGCCCATCTCCTTGGCCTTCTTGCGCTGGCCGGGATCGGGATGGCACGCGACCGTCGGCTCCAGTTTGTCGAGGTCGATCACCGTCTCGTAGACGAACTTCTGCTCCTTGTCGGCGAACACCGGTTCGAAGGAGGACTTCGTGCCGTTCAACCGGGTGCGGCCTTCGACGAACTCCTGGGTGCGGGCGTCGAACTCGAAGATGCCGTTCTTGCCGCCGGCCTCGATGGCCATGTTGGCGATGGTCATTCGGTCGTCCATCGACAGGCTCGCGACGCCGGGTCCATCGAACTGCATCGCGCGGTAGGTGGCGCCGTCGAAGCCGATCTCGCCGATGCAGTGGAGGATGACGTCCTTGGCCATCACGCCCGGCTGCAGCTTGCCCTCGATGCGGAAGCGCATGGTCTCGGGCACCTTGATGAGCAGCTTGCCGGTGCCCATCACGAAGCCGGCGTCGGTGTTGCCGATGCCCGTCGCGAACTGGTTGAAGGCCCCCGCCATGCAGGTGTGCGAATCGGTGCCGAAGAGGATCTCGCCCGGCCGCGTGTGGCCCTTCTGCGGCAGCGCGGTGTGGCAGACGCCGGCGTAGTTCGAGCCGTATTGCTTCTGGAGCAGGCCCTTCGTCGCGTCGAACTTCCACTGGCCCGCGGGGTCGTCGATGACGTCGTAGAAGTACGGGAGGTCCTGCTCCTGGGCGAAGGCGCGGAGGATGTCGACGTTGCGGTTCGAGAGGGAATCCGCGGTGAAGATGTAGTGGTCGGGGATGATGACGACCTTCTTGCGGTCCCAGACCTTGGCCGTCTTGCCGAACTCGCGCTTGAAGACACCGATGGTGCCGGGGCCGCACACGTCGTGGGTCATCAGCACGTCGGCATCGACCCAGATGTTGTCGCCGGCTTGGACGGAACTTTTGCCGGCGGCACGGGCGAGGATTTTTTCAGTCAGCGTCATACCAGAGGGCGGGAACCTAGCGGGCCGGACGCGCCGGGCGCAACTTGGAGTTGGTCCGGTGCAGGGCGTCGGCTTTGCCGGGTCTTCGTCGGCGTCGTCCCGTTGTGTCAGACGCCCGGCCCCGGTCCGGGCGCCGCCGGTTCCGCGCCCTTCACCAATCGCGCGTGGAGCTCGGCGGTGAGCGCTTCGACGCGTTCGGTCAGGGTCTTGGTCGCGGAGGTCAACTCGGTGTTCTGGCGCATCAGGTCCACCAGCAGCGCGGTCTGGTTCGAGGCGAGCACCTGGCGCTCCGCGCTGGCCCGCGCCAGGTCTTCGCGGTGCAAGGCGTCGGCCTCGGCATGCGCCTTGTCGCGGTCGGCCTGGCGGGTCTGCGCCAACAGGATCAACGGCGCGGCATAGGCCGCCTGGAGGCTGAACGCGAGGTTCAGCAGGATGAACGGATACGCGTCGAACGTCACGACCCCCGCGGCGTTGAGACCGATCCAGACCGCCACGACCGCGGTCTGCGAGACGAGGAAGAGCGGCGTGCCGAAGAAACGCGCGAACGCCTCGGCCTTCAACGCGAACCAATCCGGGCCGAACGTCGACGCCAGATGCAGGTGCGGCCGGTGGAAGCGGAAGTGGTGCCCG
>CANGMH010000149.1 GCA_947454005.1 Verrucomicrobiota bacterium | reverse complement strand
GGCACACCGACGGATGGCGGTGGGGCCGGCGTCGAGACCGACTCCTCGCTCACCAAAGCCAAGGAGCAGCTCGCGCGGCTCGAGGCCGACAACCTCCAGCTCGCCTCGCGCGTCCAGGACCTCCTCAAGAAGGACGACGCGGCCACCACGGCCGCCGCAAAGAAATCCGATCCCGGGAACCCCTTCGCCGCGTTGTTCGGCCAAGATGACGGCCACACCAACGGCATGGCGAAGGCCATGAAAGGGATGATGGAGTCGGCGCTGAAGCAGCAGCTCGAAGGAAAGCTCGCCCAGATCCACGCGAAGGTCGGGACCACGCCCGACCAGGAGCAGGCCATCCGCGAGATCCTCGAGAAACAATCGAACATCAGCCGGGACATCAGCCAGAAGATGATGGGCGGAAAGATGACCAAGGAAGAGATGGCCGAAGCCGTCCGCCAACAGGGCGACCCCGAGGCCCAGATCAAGGCCCTGCTCAGTCCGGAGCAGCAGACCGCGTACTCGGAGCTGAAGGTCGAGGAACGGCGCACCAACGCCCGCTTGGTCGCCAACTCCGAGCTGCTCCAGATGCAGCAGGTCGTCGGCGGGATCGACCAGGCGCAGCAAGACAAGATCTTCGAGGTGCTGTACAACCAAGCCGAGGGGACTTTGACCGGGCAGGCTCCGGTCGCCGATGGTACGACCCCGGAAAAAGCGGCGAAGCCGGTCGACATGCGATCGCTTTCGGAGCAGAAGCTCGCCGCGCTCAAAGGCGTTCTGACCGAAGAGCAGCTCGGCCGCTACAAGGAGATGCAGGAGCAGCAGATCAAGATGTTCGAGGCGTTCATGCCCAAGGACAGCAAGGCCGGCGACACCGTCGTCCCGAACATCCAGGTGATCACCGCGCCGGCGAAGCCTTGACGCTCGTCCCCGGCTCGACCACCGACGCGACCTCACCGCGTGCCAGACGTGTCTTCAGGCGCCGTCCCGGCAGGAGTCCGGCCGCGTCGCGGACCACCGCGCCGGATTCCGCATCGAGGGTGATCGAGTAGCCGCGCTGCAGAACGCTCAGCGGCGAAAGAAGGCGCAAACCGTCGCCGAGCCGGGCCACGTCTTCCTTCTGTTCCGCGAGCCGGTCCGGCACGAGGCCCGACAGCCGCCGCACGGTCTCGGCGAGCTCGCGACGTTGCCGCGCGATGGCGGTCGCCGGCTTGAGCGCCGCGAGCCGCCTCGCAAGGTTGGCGACCTGTGCCTGGCCCGGCTTCGTCGCCGTCCGCCCCGTCCGCGCCAGCGAGGTCGCGAGGTCGTCGAGCCGTTGTCCGCGCTCTTCGAGCCGGCGCCGTGGATGCGCCCGCAGGAAACGCCGCACCAAGCCGTGTTCCGCCTCCTCCGCGCGGACGAGCCGGCGCCGAACCAATTGGCGGAGACGCTGCCCTGCGACGGCGACGAAGCCCGCGCTATCCACGTAGGCCTGGGTGAGGATCTCCGCAGCCGCGCTCGGCGTGGCGGCACGCAGGTCCGCCACGAGGTCCGCGATGGTGAAATCGATCTCGTGGCCGACCGCCGAGATGACGGGCACCGCCGACGCCGCGATCGCCCGCGCGACGACCTCCTCGTTGAAGCACCACAGGTCCTCCAACGATCCGCCGCCGCGCGTGACCAGGATCACATCGAGCCGCGACACCGGACCACCGCCCCGGGCGACCGACCCGGCGGTCTTGCCGTCGGTTTCGCCCCCGGCCGACCAGCGGTTGAGCAGCCCGATGGCCCCGGCGATCTCCGCCGCGGCCCCCTGCCCTTGCACCCGCACCGGGACCAGCACGAACTCGAGGCCCGCGAACCGTCGGCCGACCACATGCAGGACGTCCTGGATCGCCGCGCCGGTCGGCGACGTGACCAAACCCACGCGGCGCGGGTAATCCGGGATCCGTCGCTTGCGGTCCGCGGCGAACAGCCCCTCCGCGTCGAGCTTCGCCTTGAGCCGCTCGAACGCCGCCTGCAACGCGCCCACGCCCTGGGCCTCCGCCGAGGTGACGCGCATCTGGTAGGTGCCGCGCGGTTCGTAGACGGTCAGCTCGCCGCCGAGCAGCACGTTCGCGCCGTCCCGGAATAGAGCCCGGTCCACACCCGCTGTGCCGCGGAACAGCACGCAGTTGAGCTGCGCTCCGGCGTCCTTCAGCACGAAGTAGGCGTGGCCCGAAGATTGCAGCCGCCAGTTCGAGATCTCGCCGCTCACGAAGACGGAGCCGAACTCCTTCTCGACCAGCCGCTTCACCCGCGCCGTGAGGTCGGTGACCGACAACACCTGCCGTGTCTCCGCCGCCGGGAAGAGCTCACCGAAATCCCACTGCGATCTGCTGCGCGCCATGCCCGACCAGTAAACGGTCGGCACGCCGGACCGACAAGCGGCAACCGGGACGGGCCGCGATCAACGAGGCCGGTCTTCCGTCCATCCGATCTGGCCGGTTCCCGCGGGGGCCGAAGCTCGGTCACGGATCTCTTCTCGCAGCTCATCGATCCGCCGGATGAGCTCGGGCCGCGCCGGCCAGACGCGGGCCAACGATGCCAATGCCCGCAACTGCGCGGACGGATCGTTGCTCGTGAGATCCTTCAGCGCGTGCGTCAGCAGCGCTTCTGGCAACGCATCGCCGAGGCTGGTGACCGCTTGGAGGGCGAGGCCGTGGTTGGCGCACCGCGGATCGGTCAGCGCCGCCGCGAGCACCGGCAACGCATCGCCCGCGTCCCGGTGGTTCAGCAGCCCGATGGACGCCGCCGCGCCGCGGAAGCGCTCGTCCAGCGGCCGGGGGAACCGTCGCCGGATCCAGCCCGGCAACCGGTCGCGCGCCGCCCGGTAGAGCTTGCCAGCCGAGGTGTCTTTGCGGACCAGCGCCCGCGCCAACGCCGGGGCCGAGACATCGCGCCGGTCGAGCCGGCGCTCCGATAACACCGCGGTCGACCGACCGTCCGCGACGCCCGCGATCCAGGTCGTGGCGATGTGGTCTTCCACGGCCGTCGGTGACAGCTTCCACGAGACGACCCACGACATCGAGACGACCGCCACGCCGAGCACCACCCACCAATACCACGAGCGCAGGAGGCCCGGCCCGGCGGATGACGCGGTCCTGTTCACGCCGGCAGGACCTCGGCGACGCGCACGATCGTCCGCGTCCGGCCGGTGGCCTCGTCGATGTCGAGAACGCAGCCGTGGAGCCGCACATCGGTCTCGCACACGCCGAAGCGCTGGGGCGTCTGCTTGAGGAAGCGCTCGACGATCGGCGCCCATTCGCGCCCGAGCACGCCGCCGTGTCCCCCGGTGAAACCGGCGTCGCTCAGGCAGGCCGTGCCGCCGGGAAGGATCCGTTCGTCCGCCGTCTGGACATGTGTGTGCGTGCCGATCACCGCGCTCACCTGGCCGTCCAGGAACCAGCCCAGCGCGATCTTCTCCGACGTGGCCTCGGCATGGATGTCGATGAAGATGACGGGCGTCAGCGCGCGCAGCTTGGCCACCTCGGCGGCGGCGACGGTGAAAGGGTTCTCCAGCGGCGGCATGAAGGTGCGCCCCTGAAGGTCCAGCACCGCCACCGGCGGGAGGCCCGGCCGGGTGACGACGATGCTGCCCTGCCCCGGGACGCCGGCGGGATAGTTCGAGGGCCGGAGCACGCGCGGATCCGCGGCGAGCAGCTGCGCGGTCTCCTTCTGGTCCCAGACATGGTCGCCGGTGGTGATGACATCCACTCCGGCGTCGAAGAGCTCCCGCGCGGTCGAGGCCGTGATCCCGGCGCCGCCGGCGGAGTTCTCGCCGTTGGCGATGACCAGATCGAGTCCGTGCTGCTCGCGGAGGCGGGGCAACAGGACCTTGACGGCCTTGCGGCCGGGTCCGCCGACGACGTCGCCGATGAAGAGGATTTTCACGACGCGGAGCGTGCGGGCAGCCGGAAGGCGGGGCAAGCCGTCGAAGACGGGGTGCCGGACACAGGCCGGGCGACACAAAGGGATAGCAGGGACGCCGACGGTGCGCCGGGTCGCGCTTCCGCCGCTTCCCTTCGCCGGGACGGTTCCTCATCTTCGGCCCGTGCATCTGGCCCGCCTGCGTCTCCGCGACTTCCGCAACTACGCGCGGATGGACGCGGAGTTCACGCCGGGGTTCCACCTCTTGCTCGGCGACAACGCGCAGGGCAAGACCAACGTGCTCGAGGCCATCTACCTGCTCGCGACGTTGCGCTCGTTCCGCGGCGTGGGCGGCGGCCAGATGATCCGGCACGACGCGAAGGGCTACTTCGTCGGCGCCACCGTGGTCGGACAGGCGACGGCGGAGATCAAGGCCTATTGGTCGCCGCGCGAACGCCAGCTCTCGCTCAACGGCGTCCCGGTCCGGCGGCTGGCGGATTATCTGGGCACGCTGCGCGCCGTCGTGTTCTGCACGGAGGACCTGCAGCTCGTGAAGGGCGCGGCGCGCGGACGACGGCGCTTCCTCGACCTGCTCCTCGCCCAGACCCAGCCGTCGTATCTCCCGTTGCTGTTGCGCTACACGCAGGCCTTGCGGTCGCGCAACGCGCTGCTCAAGCAGCCGACGGTGGACGACGACCAGCTCGCCGGCTTCACGCACGAGCTGGTCGAGACCGGAGGCGCGCTGATGGCGGCGCGGCAGGCGCTGGTGCCGAAGTTCTCCCCGCTCGCGCGCCTCGCGTTCCGGCGGATCGCGCACGACACCGACGAGCTGAAGGTCGCCTATGCGCCGAGCGTGAAGGGCGACCTCGCGGTCGCCTTGGCGCAGAGCCGTCAACGCGAACGGGTCTTCCGCGCCACCGTGGTCGGCCCGCACCGCGACGACCTGGACCTGCTGGTCAACGACCGGAGCGCCGCCGAGTTCAGCAGCGAAGGGCAGAAGCGGACGCTGGCGATCGCCTTGAAGATGGCTCAGGCCGAGTTCCTCACCGGTCTGCACGGGAGCCCGCCGGTGCTGCTCATCGACGACGTCATGGGCGAGCTGGACGCGAAACGACGGGCCGGGTTGCTGCCGTTGCTCGGCCAGGCGCATCGCGCCGGGGGCCAGGTGTTCATGACCTGCACCGAGGAGAACTGGCCGCGCGAGCTGGGCCGGGAGCTGTCCCGTTGGGAAGTGCGGGCCGGGACGATGGGCCGCGTCGCCGATTGAACCGGATCAACCGAGGCGGGCGGCGACAGACCGGGCGACGAGGTCGACCGTGAGGGCCTTCAGGCAGGCCAGCGGTTCGGCGTTGGCGCAGGTCGCCTTCATGCACGGCGCGCACGGAAGATCGGAGCGGAGCACGTGGGCGACCTGTCCGTAGGGCCCGGTGCGGGTCGGCTCGGTCGGACCGAAGAGACCGATCACCGGCCGTCCCAACGCGACGGCCACGTGCATCGGCCCCGTGTCGTTGGTGACCATCATCACGCAACGGCGGAGCCATTCCACCATGCCGGGCAGCGAGAGCTGTCCGGTGAGGTCGAGGCAGCGTCCCGGCGCGGCCGCCGCGATCTGGCCGCCGAGCGGACGGTCGGCATCGCCGCCGAGGACGACGACGCGGAGCGAGGGGTCCCGGGAGGTCAACCGGGCGGCGAGCGCCGCGAAGTTCTCGGCCGGCCAACGTTTGTTGGTCCATCGCGCCCCGGGCTGGAACGCGATCCACCGGAGGCCGTCGTCGGGCCAGAGCGACCGGATCGCGGCCGCGGCGCCTTCATCGCGCGGCATCCACTCGAAATCCCAGGTCACCGGCACGTCGAGCCGGCGCAGGACGGAAAGGTACCAATCGACCGCATGGACGTCGTAGCCGGCGCGCTGGACGCTCACGTCGTAGGCGATCGGCGCCGCTTCGCGCGGATCGTCGAGGCCGATGGTCAGGGCGCCCGCGGCGAGCCAGGCGACCGCGCTGCTTCGGGCGAGGCCCTGGAGGTCGATCACCCAGTCGTAGCGCTCGCGGCGCAGATCGCGGACCGAGCCGACCGCACCGGGCCATCCGAAGGGCGAACCCCAGCTCTTGCGGTCGAACGGCACGACCCGGTCGATGTCGGGATCGTTCGCGAGCAGCGGGACGAGGTCGCTGTTCAACCACCAATGGAGCTCGGCGGTCGGGAACCGGCGCTTCAGGAGACGCGCCACCGGGAGCGCCTGGACGACATCGCCCAGCGAGCTGGGCTTGAGCACGAGGATCTTCACGGGGTCGATGGCGCTGTGGACGGACCGCAAGGCATCCGCCGTCCCCCGCATGGACCGCCCGCGGCGCTCACTTCCCGGAAGCGAGGCGTTCCGCCAGACGCTCCGGCAGGCCGGCCGCGCGGATCTTGCGCTGGGCCTCGGCGATCGGGTAGTCGAGGCGGCGCAGCTCGATGGTCTGCTGCACCAGGTCGTAGACGACGTAGGCGGACTTCGGGTTGCCGTCGCGCGGCTGACCGACGCTGCCGACGTTCACGAAGTACTTCTTGCCCGCCTCGACCCGGAACTTCGAGTAGGTGCCGCCGCGCACACCGGTGTCGCGGATGAAGGCGACCGGGTCGTGCGTGTGGCCGAAGAAGCAGACCTGGGTGTTCTGGTAGGTGAAGCTGGCGGCGGCCTCGAGCTTCTCGAACACGTAGCCCCAGCGTTGGGGGGCATCGAGCGTCGCATGGACGATCGAGAAGTTCGCGACCAGGCGGAAATACTTGAGCTCGCGGAGCCACTTGCGGTCGTCCTCGGTGAGCTGCGCCCGGGACCACGTCACGGCCTCGGCCGCGGCGTCGTTGAAGCCGTCGGGGTTCACGTCGACCCCGATGTACTCGTCGTGGTTGCCCTTCACGACCGGGATGTTCATGCCCCGGATGATGTCGAGGCATTCTTTGGGGTTCGCGCCGTAGCCGACCACGTCGCCGAGGCACACCACATGGGTGCACTTCTGCTCCTTGATGTCCGCCAGCACCACCTGGAGGGCCTCCAAGTTGCCATGGATGTCTGCTATGACTGCGTATCTCATCTCGTTCACCGGACAATCTCGAACCCTCGGAACCCTCCGACCGGCTCGGACCAAAATTCCACCTCACCCCGGATCATCGGCCCCAACCCGCTCTCGCGGATCGCCTGAAGGAACTCCTTCAGCTCGTCGACCGTGCCTTCCGCCTCGATCTCGACGCGCCCATCGGCCAGGTTCCGGACGATGCCGACCACCTCGAACCCGGCCGCGATCCGCTTGGCCTGGTAACGGAAGCCCACGCCCTGCACACGACCGGAATACAGCACCTGCAGACGGCGGCGGTTCATCCGGGATCCAATCTGCGATGGCTCACGACGTCCTCCGCCGTGCCTCCACGGCAGGCCGGCGACTTAGCCATATCCGTGCCGGATGAGGCAAGGTTTTGTTCCCCCCCGGCTCCGACACACCTGTTGCCTCAAAAGTTTCGACACCCTGGAGGATCGGCCTGCCGGTGAAGGAGAAGGACGTCGGCTCAAAAAGGGTCGCACCGGCCCGACGAACATCGCCATCGCCAAGGCCGGCAAGTTCAACAAGGCTTTCCCGCGAAGATGCGAGGCCCGCTGGCCGCGCGTCCCCTTCGTGTCCATGTATCCGATCCGATCCTCGCTCCGCTCGGTGTCCGGCCTGTGCGCCGTAGGGTGTTTCGTGCTCTGCCTGTTCGCCGTCCGCCTCGGTGCCGTCGAGATCACCGAGGGGCCGACCGTCGAGGTGTCGCCGACCAACGCCGTGGTGCGTTGGACGACCGATGTCCCGGCCGGCACCCGCGTCCGTTTCGGGCTCGCGACGACGGCGCTCACCTCCCGCGCCGAAGGCGAGGTCGGCACCGCGCACGTCGCCACGCTCCCCGGACTGCGGCCGGGCACGACCTACCACTTCGCCGTCGGCACCGCCCGTTTCGCTTTGGCGACGAACTCCTTCGCCACCCCGGGCCTCCCGGCGGCCGCCGGGACCGTCGCCACCCCCACGCCACCGAAGCCGGCCGACACCATCGCCACCGGCAAAACAGCCGCTCCCGCCGCACCACGACCGCCGCCGACCCGGGCGACATGGGCCAATGTCGCTTCGCTTCCCGACCACTTCGCGCGCCACGGCGCCGATTTCCACGCCAAAGACGCCGACGACTACGCGGCCCAGGCGTGGCTCTTCCTGCAGCGCGCGAAGACCGATGGATTGCCCGCCAAACGCGACGACGACGGCGTGCTGCGCGTCTTCGACCCGAAGTCCGGCGCCTTCGCCGCCTACAACCGGGACGGAAAGACCAAGACCTACTTCAAGCCCGGCCGCCGCGGCTATTTCGACGACCAGCCAGGCACCCGGGTCGATCTCCGGACGCCCCGATGAGCCGGCCCCTTCGCACCGATCCCGCGCGTCGCCGCCGAAACCGCTCCCGCTCCCTCCGATGAACCACTCCTGTCCCATCTGCGCCTATCCCGGCCTCGAAGAACCTCCGCGCAGCCCGTCCGGCGGCGGTTCGTACGAGATCTGCCCCTGCTGCGGCTTCCAGTTCGGCGTGACCGACGACGACGACGGCGTGAGCTACGACACCTGGCGCCTGCACTGGGCCGAAGAAGGCATGCCATGGTTCAGCCGCGGCGTGCCCGCACCCGCCGGTTGGGATGCCCGGGCGCAGTTCGCCAAGGTATCGTCGAAGACCTCTTCTCCGCCCGCGCCGAAGCCGGCACCGAAGCCTGCGAAACCGGGCCCGACAGCAATCGGACCCGGCCCGCGGCGACCGCGTTGACGGCCCGTGTCGCAGCCGTGGTTCGACCTGGACGCACGACGACGGGGATCGGCACCGTCGGGTCCAGTCCTGCCGCTTTCCAGAACCCGATCGGAACGCTGAAGCCCATGCCGGACATCCTGCTCGCCACGCTCAACGCCAAGTTCATCCACGCAGCGTTCGGTCTGCGCTATCTGCTGGCCAACATGGGCGAGCTCAAGCCGCGCACGGAGCTGCTCGAATTCGACATCAACCAGAAGGCGATCGACATCGCCGAGGCCGTCCTCGCCCGCCGGCCGCGGATCCTCGGCCTCGGCGTCTACATCTGGAACGTCGCCCTCACCACCGAGCTCGTCGGCATGCTCAAGCGCGCGCGGCCGGACCTCGTCATCGTCCTCGGCGGACCTGAGGTGAGCTTCGAGTGCGACCAGCAGGAGATCATCCGCCTCGCCGACCACACCATCACCGGCGAAGCCGACCTCAAGTTCGCCGAGGTCTGCCGCCTGTTGCTCGGTGAGGCGGACGGGAAGGCGGAGCCGTTGGCGGATGGGGAGCACAGGACGGGAACGACCGCGGTCACCCCTCCACCCGGATTGCCGGCCCGGCTTCCAAAGATCATCCCGGCCGAGTTGCCCGACCTCAAGCGACTGGAGCTGCCCTACGACCTGTACGATGAGCGCGACGCGGCGCATCGCGTCATCTACGTCGAGGTGTCGCGCGGATGCCCCTTCACCTGCGAGTTCTGCCTCTCGTCGCTCGACATCCCGGTGCGGCAGTTCGATCTCGACCGCTTCCTCGCCGCGATGCAGCGGCTGCTCGACCGCGGCGTGCGCCGGTTCAAGTTCGTCGACCGCACCTTCAACCTCCACCTGCCCACGAGCACGGCCATCCTGCGCTTCTTCCTGGAACGCTGGACGCCCGGGC
>CANGMH010000148.1 GCA_947454005.1 Verrucomicrobiota bacterium | reverse complement strand
CCGCGAGGCGCGAGCGGAGGTCCGCGAGCTCGGGCGCCTGGTCCTTGTAGAGGGCCATCAGCTTCGCGGCCTGGTCGGGCTTGCGGTCCGCGGCCGGAATGCGGAGCAGGTCGGCGATCTCGCCTGCCGGAGGCACGACGAACGGAGCGTCGAAAGCGCCCGCATCGCTCGCCGCCGACACGCGGAAGCGCCCGATGTTGTGCCCGTGGTTGCCGTGCGCCTGCTGCAGCTCGACCACGAAGCTCTCGCCCGCGCCGAGCGTCAGCGGCTCCGCCAGCGCGAGCCGCAGCTGCTGCGGCCGGCCGACGTCGGGCAGGACCGCCCAACCCGCCGAGCTGCCCTTGGCATCGCCGTCGATCGCGGACGCCGCGGTCCAGCGGCCGTACGGGTTCTCGGCGACGAAGAGCTCCTGCTCCTTGGTCGCGCGCGCCGAGTTGAACCTCACCTTGCGGACCTCGGCGCCGTCGCGCTCGACCCGGCCGACGACCTCGTTGAGGACGAAGTTGCCGTTGGGCGCGCGGCCCGGTCCCTTCACCGGTAGCGAGTCGTCCGGCAACACCTCCACCCGTAGCGTGACGACCCCGGCGATGCCGTTGGTGAAACCCACTGTGTAGACATCCGTGTCCGGGTTCTTCCCGCTCGCCAGCACGGAACGGTCGTCGCGGACCTTCAGCGTCGCGCCGCCGGCGGACGCGGCCTTCGCCGGTGCCAGACGGGTCCAGGCCCCGTCGTTCGCGAGCATCGAGAGCTGCCGCGCCTGCCACTCCGCGAAGGCGCCCTCCAGCTCCGGGTGCGGCCCGTCGAACTTCTCCTTCAACGGGTCCGCGACCTGCCGGAGCCGCTCCAGTTCGCGCGCCTGGTCGGCGTCCGGCACCAACATGCCGGCCTCGCGGGCACCGATGATCGTCTCCTTCACGTCCGCGAAGATCGCACCCATGGAGTAGAAATCCTTCTGCGTGATCGGGTCGAACTTGTGGTCGTGGCATTGCGCGCAGCCGATCGTCTGGCCGAGCCAGACAGCGCCGACGGCGCGGACGCGGTCGGTCAGGTAGCGCGCCTCGTAGTCCTTGGCTTGGGCGCCGCCTTCCTCGGTGGTGAGGAGCAGCCGGTTGAACGCCGAGGCGACCTTCTGGTCTTGCGTCGGCTTGGGCAACAGGTCGCCGGCGACCTGCTCGCGGGTGAAGCGGTCGAACGGCATGCCGTCGTTGAACGCGCGGATGACGTAGTCGCGGTACGGCCAGATGTTGCGCGGCGTGTCCGAGTGGTAGCCGATGGTGTCGGCGAAGCGCACGACATCGAGCCAGCCGATGGCCATGCGCTCGCCGTGGTGCGGCGACGCCAGCAGCGCCTCGACGCGTCTCGCGTAGGCGTCCGGCGCCGTGTCCCGCTCGAAGTCGGCGACCTCCTCCGGCTTCGGCGGCAGGCCGACCAGGTCGAAGTGGAGACGACGCGCGAGGGTGCGGCGGTCCGCTTCCGGCGCCGGCTTCAGGCCGTGCTCGGCGACGCGCTGGCGGACGAGATGGTCGATCGCTTCCGCCCCGGCGGGGATGGCGGGCTTCACCGGCGGCGTGTACGCCCAATGGCCCTTGTACTCGGCGCCCTCCGCGATCCAGCGGCGGAGCAGCTCCTTCTGGGCGGCGGTGAGGGTCTTGTGGGACTCCGACGGGGGCATGCGGTCGTCCTCGTCGGTCGTGGCGAGGCGGCGGACCAGCTCGCTCTCGGCCGGTTTGCCGGGGACGATGGCGACCTTCCCGGACTTCGCGGGCTTCAGGGCCGCGTCCCGCAGATCGAGACGGAGGCCGCCCTTGATCTTGGTCGTGTCCGGTCCGTGGCAGGCGAAGCAGTTGTCCGACAACAGCGGCTGCACGTCGTGGTTGAAATCCACCTTGCGCACGGTCGCGGCGGGGAGGTCCGCCGCCAGCGCCAACGCGAGCGCGGGGACGAGCAGCGACAGCCGGGCGCGGGGGATCAGGGATGGCTTCATGGAGAAGGTGCTCCGGAGAAACTGCGGCGATCCGGGCATGCTTGCCAATGGAGGTTTGCGGCAAGCTGCCGGCACCGCTCGCATCGTTCCTTTTACCATGCGGCTCTCGACGTCGATCGCATCGGCAAGCTTCACGGATCTCGCCACGACCTCGTGCGACTCGCACCGAGCTCGGGACCGCTTCGTGGCGGGCGGAATGGCGGGCGGGTCGCCGGCTCGGTGTCCTGACCGGCCATGGTGGGCGGTTGGCGCCGGATCTTGGACCAAGGACGATCGAGCCGGATTGAACTGGTGGCCGTTCTGGAAGACGCTGCCTCCGCCATGCGACCCAGCCTTCCGTTGCTCCTCCTCGCCGTCTCCATCGCATCCGCCGCGTCGGGCGCCGATTGGCCCCAATATCGCGGACCTTCGGCGGGCGGTCTCGACGGATCCGCCCCGTTGCCGACGAACTGGGACGTCGCCACCGGCAAGAACATCCGGTGGCAGACGCCGATCCCCGGTCTCGCGCATGCTTCGCCCATCGTCCACGGCGACCGGGTGTACGTCGCCACGGCGGTGAAGCCCGGGACCTCCGAGCTCAAGGTGGGCCTCTACGGCGACATCGAATCGGTCAAGGAGACGGAGCCGCACCAATGGCGCCTCATGGCGCTCGACAAGACCTCGGGCAGGATCGTCTGGGACACGGTCGGCCATGAAGGCGTCCCCAAGGTGAAACGCCACACCAAGGCGAGCCATTGCAGCTCGACCCCGGCGACGGACGGGAAACGGATCGTGGCGATCTTCGGTTCGGAAGGGCTCTTCTGCTTCGACATCGACGGCAAGCTCGTCTGGAAAAAGGACCTCGGGCCGATGGATTCCGGGTACTTCGACGTCCCGAGCGCGCAGTGGGGATTCGCCAGTTCACCGGTCATCCACGACGGCAAGGTGGTCGTCCAATGCGACGTCCAGAAGGGTTCCTTCCTCGCGACCTACGACCTCGCGGACGGCAAGGAGCTCTGGCGCACGCCGCGGAAAGACGTCCCGACCTGGGGCACCCCGACGGTCGTCACCGCCGCCGGCCGCACGCAGGTGGTCGTGAACGGATGGCACCACATCGGCGGCTACGACTTCGCGACGGGCGCGGTCCTGTGGAAGCTCGACGGCGGTGGCGACATCCCGGTGCCCACGCCGGTCTTCGCGGACGGCCTTATCTTCCTCACGAGCGCGCACGGGAAGGCGCGTCCGATGCGTGCCATCCGACCGGAGGCGACCGGCGATATCACGCCGGCGGAGATCGGCGGGACCAACGCCGCCATCGCCTGGGCCCATGCGCGGCAAGGCAACTACATGCAGACGCCGCTCGCGGTCGGCGGCTCGCTCTACGGCTGTCTCGACCTCGGTCTGCTGACCTGTTTCGACACCAGGACCGGAGCCATCCGGTACAGCGAGCGGTTGTCGAAGAACGGCGAAGGCTTCACCTCGTCGCCGGTGTCGGACGGCCGCCACCTCTTCTTCGCCAGCGAGCTCGGGAACGTCTACGTCGTGCCCGCCGACGGGAAGTTCTCGGTCGTCGCCACCAACCGGATGGACGGGACGGTCATGTCCACCCCGGCTATCGCCGACAAGATGCTGTTCTATCGGACCCGGGATCGCCTCGTCGCGATCGGGACCCGATGAGGGGCATCGGAACCTCCGTGCGGACCGGCTCCGCGACCGTTCCCGACTTGAAGTCCTCGGCCTCGGCGGCATGGCCCAAGCCGTCGAGAGCAAAAAGAAACGCCGTCCACCTCCTTGGCAAACGGCGTTTCAACCCTAACGACCCTAACCATCAATCCGACCATCCAGCCGGACGCCTTTGGTCTAGCCAACGCAATGCCAAGTTCCGGTCCGGGAGGAAAAAGTTCATGGGAAAATCACAGATGTGAACCCCGCCCGGGCCAAGCCGCGCTGGATGACCGGATGCCTCATCATGCGCCGCCAGACCGCGCCGGTCCGATGGTTCTCCGCCATCAGCAGGATCGGCCCTTGGTCGATGCCCAAGGTGTCGGTCGCGTACCAGCCGGCCTTCTCGTTGTAGGCGTCCCGGAATCCGTACCGGCCCCATAGGCGGTCGCCGTGCCGGGCCGCCATGGCGCGCAACGTCGGCAGACAGACGTCGGGCGCGAAGGGCAGGGAGCCCCCGACGGCGGTCGGGGCCAAGGTGCCGTCGTCGTTCTCGGCCGGCGGAGCGCCGCGGGCCGAATAGCCGGTCGGCCCGTCGGAGGCGGTGATGCCCCACGCCAACGGGCCGTATCCGGGGAAATTCGCCGGCACGGCCATGCAATAGGCGCGCTGTGCCAACGTCGCCCGGCGCGAGTTCTCGAAGTAGGTCAGCCCGCGGGCCCGCATCGGCTCATCGGCGATCCCGCGGAAATCCACCCAGCAGTGGGAATATTGGTGGCCGAACAACGGCGCGAACCCGACGTGGCCTTGGCTCCCGTTCGTCTGCCAACGGTAGCCCCGGGTCCAAGCCGTCCACGTCACCGGCGGTTTCCGCCGGTCGGCATCGGATCCCGGCCCGGATGACCGGGAGCGGCCCCCGTCATCTGCCCCGAGCGCGATCAGGTACAGGATCATGGCCTCGTTGTACCCGGTCCAGCGGGCGGCGATGAAGCCCTTCTCCGGATGCCAGCCCATGCGGAAGGTCTCGCCGCCGTCGGCCATCCACGACCAGTCCACGCGGCGCACGAGCGTCCCGGCCAGATCGCGGATGCGCCGTTCGTCCGGATGCGACCGGTCGAAGAACATCTCCATGTCGAGCACGCCGGCCAGCAGCAGCGCGGTGTCGATGGACGACAACTCGCACTTCCACGCGCGGGTCGCGGTGTCCATGCCGAGGAAATGGTAGAACCAACCGCGCGTGCCGATGGTGTCCGCCGCGGCGTCGCCCTGGGGTCCCTCGGCGAAGGTCCGCAAGGTCGTGAGCACGCGGGCGCGGCCTTCCTCGCGCGTCAACCATCCGCGGTCGATCGCGATGCCGATGCCTGTGAGCCCGAACCCGACCGCGGCGATCGAGCATTTCGAGTCCGGCGTGGAGCGGTCGCGCACCAGCCCGTTCCGCGGGTCCGCCTCCGTCCAGAAAAAATCGAAGGCCTTCCGCTCCAGAAGATCCAGGAACCCGTCGTCGGAAAGGGTGCCGGAGGGCTGGGCGGCCAGCGGGAGCACCCAGGCCAGCAGGCAGACGAGCAGCCAAGCGGCGAAGCCGGCGGAGCGCGACCGTCCCGGCCGGCCTACGTCGTCCATCCGCATCGGTGGTCTCGCGTCGCGTGTCGCGGGTCCCGGGCTGCCGCGGCGGTCGCGATCACCGCGGTTCTTCCTGCATCCGTCTTCGTCCGTGCTCATCGGAGGTGCTCCATGTCGCCGGAAAAAATTGCCCGCTCCGCGCCGGTGGGACGAGCGGTTTCCGGGCACCGGGAAATCAGATGTCCCCGCGGCTTGTCCCCGGTCCGTGAACGCGTAGGCTCGCCGGCCACATGGAGCCCGCCGATTTCGCGCATTTCGCAGACACCGCTGCGCAGCAGTTCCTCAAGGAGCTGCCCCCGTTGATCCGCGAGCGCGGCGAGGCGTATCTCCAGGAAGGCCGCGTGCGCGACCTGCGCTGCGACGAGCCGGGCAGCACCTTCACCGCCGATGTCGAGGGCGGCACGTTGTACCAGACCACGCTGCGCTACGACCCGGAGTCGCGCTCCTGGTGGGAGGAATGCAGCTGTCCGATGGGCGGCGGTTGCAAGCACGCCTACGCCGCGATGAAGGCGCTGCTCGTCGAGCACAGCGCCGCGGCCGTCCAGAGCCTGAGCTCCGGCAAGAAGGTCCCGAAGAAGCAGGTCTTCCAGCCGCTCACCTCGGGCGTGCTGGCGAAGCAGGCCTCGGCCGCGCTGGGACGCGAGCTCTCGCGGGCGGAATCGGATTTCGTCCGCCGTCTGGAGGAACGCTTCGAGAAGCTGCGCGAGCGGCCCTTCCTCACCGGCGACGACCTCATCGGGTTCGGCTTCAAGTTCTCCGGCACCAACACGTGGGAGAAGCTCGACGCATGGCCGGCCCCGCCGAAGGACGAAGGCGAGTTCTGGCGCTTCGTCGCGCTCGCCGCCGAGGAGCGCGGGCTGGCCTGGCCGGAGTTCCTGCGGCCGTTGACCGATCTCTCGGAGGTCCGCCAGACCCTCGCCCGATGGCGGCGCGGACGCGACGTGGACCGCTGGAAGAACCTGCTCACCAACCTCCAGCTCGGCCCGGCCGACGACGCCCGTCCGACCGACGAGGTCGAGCTGCGGCTGCGGGTGACCGAGGCCGAGGGGCTCGTGGAGTTCCGAAAGCCGGGGGCGCTCGACTGGAGCACCATCAAGCCCGGGAAGTTCAAGGAGTTCGACGAGAAGAGCGGCGACCTGCTGGCGCCCGAGGTCGCGCTGCTCTGGCAGCCGCTCGCGCAGCGCGCGCGGTTCGGCTACGCCATCAACCTGATGTGGCACGACACGCAGACGCGGCGGATGCTGAACCGCTTCCTCAGGCTGCCCGCGCTCCGGCCGCACATCGTCGGCGCCGATGGCGATCCTCTCCGGCGTCCCGAGGCCCCGTTGCGCTGGGAGCTCGCGCCCGCCTCGGACGAGAGCGACGACTACCGCCTCCAGCTGCGCCAAGGCGACGGCTCGCCGGTGCCCAAGTTCCTGCTGACGCTGCCCGGTCGTCCGACGCTCTACCTGACGACCGACTCCGTCTCCGCCGGACCGCCGGTCGAGGACCGCGCGCTCGATCCGGCCGCTTCGACGCCCATCCCGGCCCCGGCTCTCGAGACCCCGGTGGGCGTGCGCTTCCTCCAGCATCTGGCCATCCCGTTGCCGCCGCGTCTGGCGGAGCGCGTCCGCGTGGTGCCGCTCTCGCCGCGGCTGACGGCCGAGCTGCGCACCATCGCCTTCGGCAACGACACCGAGTACGCGGTGCTCGACGTCAACGCCGTCTCGCCCGACGGCCTCTACGCCGAGCGATGGAACGGCAGCGCCTGGCTCGACGCGAAGCTCGTGCCGACCGAGGACGGCGCGGCCGCGGCCCCGAAGGCGGCGATGCCCTTGGACGAGGCGTTCGTGACCTACGACCGCACGCTGCTCGGGGACATCCCGCGTCTGCTGGAGCCGGCGGGGTTCAAATGGGATTTCGCGCGCCAACGCTGGCTGATGCGCGTCACGGCGAAGTTCCCCGACCTGTTCATGGCCTGGCTGACCAGCGTGCCGCTCCACGTCGCGCTCGACCTGCGCGGGCAGCTCGCCTCGTTCCTCGACGCCACCGTCGCCGGCCAGGTCCGGCTCGACGTGGTGGAGACCTCGACCGATTGGTTCGACCTCAAGATCATCCTCGACGTCAGCGACACGCAGCTGACCAAGGCCGAGATCAAGCTCCTGCTCGATGCCCGCGGCAAGTGGGTCCGACTTGGCGAGAAGGGCTGGAAGAAGCTCGAGTTCAAGCTCAGCGCCGACGAGGACGCCCAGCTCGCCAAGCTCGGGCTGAGCCCGCACGAGCTCACCGGCGAACCCCAGCGCCTGCACGCGCTGCAGCTCGCGGACCCGGCGGCGAAGGCGTTCGTCGGCGAGGAGACCGTCCTGCGCATCCAGCGCCGCGTCGCCGAGATCCAGGCCCGCGTCACACCGGAGGTCCCCGCCGCGCTCAAGGCCGAGCTGCGTCCTTACCAGAAGGAAGGCTTCCACTTCCTCTGCTACCTCTCGGCCAACCGCTTCGGCGGCATCCTCGCCGATGACATGGGGCTCGGGAAGACGTTGCAGACGCTTGCCTGGCTCGTGTGGCTGCGCGAGGAGGCGGCCAAGGGCCCGCTCGGTCTGCCGTCGGGCACTTCGGCCGCTTCCCTCCCGTCGACGCCGGTCGACGACGACGCGAAGCCGGCGAAGAAACCTGCGAAGGCGAAGAAGAAGGGCGCCAAGGCCGCCGCTATGGACGTCGACGGTGGAAGCCTGGACGGCCCCGCGGCGGCGGTCGGCGGCGGATCGGCGCCGTTCCTCGTGGTCTGCCCGAAATCCGTCACCGACAACTGGCGCGCCGAGGTGACGCGTTTCGCGCCGCACCTGCGGGTCCGGGTGTGGTCGGGCGACGACGTCGGCGACCTGCCCGCGCAGGCGGGCTCGGCCGAGCTGCACGTCATCAACTACAACCAGCTCCGCATGGCCGGCGAGGCGTTCACCCGGATCGAGTTCCTCGCGGTGGTCCTCGACGAAGGGCAGTACATCAAGAACCCGGCGAGCATCACCGCGCAGATCGCCCGCGGCCTCCGCGCGCGGCACCGGCTCGTGCTCTCGGGCACGCCGATCGAGAACAAGCTGCTCGACCTGTGGAGCCTGATGAGCTTCGCGATGCCCGGCGCGCTCGGCGGCAAGAACGAGTTCGCCAAGGTCTTCGACTCCAGGACGGATTCGCTCGCCCGCCAGCGGCTCGCCGCGCGCGTGCGCCCGTTCCTTCTGCGGCGCACCAAGACGCAGGTCGCCAAGGACCTGCCCGACCGCATCGAGGAGGACCTCTTCTGCGAGATGGAGGGCGACCAGAAGACGCTCTACCGGGCCGAGCTGAAGCGCGCACAGGCGATGCTGCTGCGCGTCAACACGCCGGCAGCGCTGAGCAAGCACCGGTTCAACTTCCTCACCTCGCTGCTCCGGCTGCGCCAGATCTGCTGCCATCCGCGCCTCGCCAAGCCGGATTCCAAGGGCGAGAGCGCCAAGGTCGGCGCGCTGATGGAGACGCTCGAGCCGTTGATGGAGGAGGGCCAGAAGGTCCTCGTGTTCTCCCAGTTCGTCGAGATGCTCGACCTTCTCAAGGCCGGGCTCGCCGAGCGGGGATGGCCCACGTTCTTCCTGTCCGGCGCGACCGAGAACCGCGGCGAGCTGGTGCGCCAGTTCCAGGCGGCGGAGGGCGAGAGCGTCTTCCTGATATCGCTCAAGGCCGGCGGCTTCGGCCTCAACCTCACCGCGGCGAGCTACGTGGTGCTGTTCGATCCCTGGTGGAACCCGGCCGTCGAGGCGCAGGCCATCGACCGGACGCACCGCATCGGGCAGACCCAGAAGGTCATCGCCTACCGGCTCCTGATCAAGGACAGCGTCGAGGAGAAGATCCGCGCGCTCCAGCGGACCAAGTCCGCGCTCGCGCTGGACGTGCTGGGCGAGGAGAAGTTCGCGCAGAGCCTGTCGCTCGACGACCTGCGGTTCCTGCTGGCCGATTGAGGCGACGCCGGACCCCGCCGTCAGAACTCGAACATCTCGTTGGTCTTCCCGCACTGCGGGCAGCGCGACCGGCCGACCGCGGGGTCGTCGGTGTAGACGAGGTTGCACGGGTCGCAGCGGAAGATGTGGTCCGGCGTGCGGGTGCCTTGGATGCGGCGCTGGCGGAACTCGTCGGCCAAGGCGAGCGCGCCGAGCGCCGCCAGCAGGCCGAGCACGAGGAGGACGATGAAGAGGTCCGGCAGCATCATGGTCGTTCGGCCGCTCGGACCCGCCATTGGAACACCAGCTCGCCCCACGCGAGCTCCGTCGTCGCCAAGCTCCCGGTCCGCGGTGTCTCTCCCTTCGGCGCGAACCGCGCCGTCTTGGCCAACGCCACCGCCGCGTCGTCCGCCGCCTTCATCCCGCACGGGACCACCGCGCGGG
>CANGMH010000147.1 GCA_947454005.1 Verrucomicrobiota bacterium | reverse complement strand
GGCGATGGAAAGGCCCTCGGCCGTGAAGAGCCGGGTGTATTCCTGCTGCGACACGTTCGGCGAGAAGGTGCCCGCGCCGACCGGGGCGAGCAGATCGGCGAGCAACAGCTCGTTGAACCACGCCGTCTCATGGCGGAGGTTGAAGCGGGTCGGGTCGCGCAACGCGTCGTAGGTCTCGGCGAGGAAAAGATGCGACGAATAGTCCGCGTAGTCGCTGGCCACGGCGCGCGCGGCCTCGCGCAAGCTCAGGTCGGTCAGCCCGGCCCGCAGGTACAGCCGCGCGAGGCCCGCGCCGCGCACCGCGCGGTCCTCGTCGAGACGGAGCCTCGAACGGAACACCGCGCGGTTGTCGTTCAGCGCGAGCGCGCGTTCGAGGCCGTCCACGGCGGCGTTCACGCGGTTCTCCTCGTGGTCGAGCAGCGCGGTGTAGAAAGGCGCGGTCGGGTCCGAGGGATCGGAGCGGACGGCGATCGCCAGCTCTTCCCGCGCACGCCTCGGTTCGCGGTTCTCTTGCCAGGCCTTGCCCAGCGACGAACGCAGCAAGGCGCGGTCCGGTTCGAGGGCCGCGGCGGCTTCGAGGTCGGCCAACCCGGCGGCGGGATCGCCCAGCCGGAACTCGCAGAGCCCGCGGCCCAGCCAGGCGTTGCCCAGCCGCGGGTCCAGCGCGATGGCCCGCGCGAAGGTGTCGCGGGCCTCGTGCGTGCGGTTCCGCGCGGCGAGCAGGAAGCCTTCGAGCGCCACGGCCTGCGCGTGGCGCGGCACGAGCCGGCGCGCCTCGGCGGCCGCCGCGGTCGCGGCCGGGATGTCGCCCGAGCTGAACTCCAGCTCCGCCACCCGCGCCCAGCCGAAGCCGAAGTCCGCTGAGCGCGCGACGGCCTGCCGCGCGAACGCGAGGGCCTCGGGGAGCCGGTTCCGGGACTGCGCGAAGTAGGACTCGGCGAGCAGCCGGCTCGGCGAGCCGGTCGGCGGCGGGGCGGCGTCGCCGCCCTCGGACGTCACCGCGGCGATCACCCGGCGGAGCGCGGCCGAAAGCAGGACAGGCGTCCCTTCAGCCCCGTTTGCTCCGGATCCAGGCGCGCCGGTCGCGGCACCCGCGTTCCTTTGGAACGCGGCGAGTTCCTTCCGCGCCGCTTCCACGTCGCCCAGCCCCAGCCGGAGCGCCGCGAGAAAGGCCTGTTCCGACGGCGACCGTGGTGCGCGGGCTGCCGGCCAGGCGTCGAACGCGCCCACCAGATCCCCCGAGCGATACCGCGCGAGCACTTCCGCGAGCGCGGACGCCGCTTCCGGCGGCAGCGCGAGCTCCGCCGGGTCGATGACGGCGGGATAGTAGAGGAACCACTGGATGACGTTCGTGGCCTGGAGCACGCCGGTGATGCGGGGCGGTCGCCCGGGCTCGACGCGCCCCTGTTCACCCGGTTTCAGCGGCAACGGGGCTTCGGGCCGGTCCTTTTTCCGCAACGCGACCGAGCCGTCGAACATCGTCACCTCGACCGACTCCTGCGCCGCTTCGCCCTCGACGCGCACGACGAACTCGGTCCCGAGCGTGAGCCCCGAGGTGGTCGAGGTCTCGACCTCCAGGTCGCCGTCGCGGTCGAAGAAGTAGTGCAACCCGCGCTGGAGGAACTGGCGGAAGACCCCGCTCTCGGCCGGCGGCATCGTCCGGATCTCGGAGTCCGGCCCGAGCCGGTGCAGGCTCCGCCCTCGGAGCCGGAGGAGCGCCATCCCGTTGGTGCCGGTGCGGACGCGCGTGCCGGCGGCGAGGACGAGGTTCGTGCGCGCCGCCATCCAATCATCGCCGCCAGGGAGCGCGATGCGGACCTCGCCCTGCATCGCCACCAGCACGCACGGCGGCGGCTCCTGCGCCCGTGCCGCGAGCGGCCGAAGCACGCCCAGCGCGAGCAGCAACAGCGGCAGCAGGCGGAGGTGCATCGCGGCGATCCTACGGCCCGACCACCACCCGGTAGAAGCCCGGCCTCGCCTCGCCTTCGGCGCGGGTGAGCACGGTCACGGGCGCGGTCCCGAGCGTGGACGTCCTGCCCGGCACATCCGCCCAATCACCCGCGCCCAGCCCGGCACGGAACTGCAGGCGCGCCGTCGCGCCCACGGGACCGCTCACGCGCAGACCGCTCTCCAGGGTGATAGAAAGCACCGGGTTTGCCGTCGTCGCCGGTTCGTAGGTCACGTCGAGGGCGGTGTCCTGGCCGGCCACGATCTGGACGACCGCATCCGGCGGCGTGAGGAAGCCGTCGGCCGGCGCGAAGCGGACCGTGTAGGGCCCGGGTACGAGCGACACGGGCCCGGGCCCGTTGGTGAAGCCGGCCGCCGTGCCCGGCACCTGCCACCGCGCGCCGGCCGCGACCGCCGCCGGCGGCCCGAGTTTCACGGTGAGCTTCTGCCGTTGCCGGATCGCCGCGGCGCCGGTCTGGAGGACGACCACGCCGCCGCTGCTGAAGTTCGTGCCGCCTCCCGCGTAGGAGGCGGCGAGATTGATGAGCCCCACCACATCGGCATCAATCACCCGCACACGCGAGGCGCCGTCCGCCGCCGGGCCCAGATAGATGCCCGCCGGGAACCAGCGCTGCGCCGGATCCTCGGCGGCGGTCAGGCGCGCGTAGACGGCCCCGCCGCTGTTGCCGGGGAAGCTCCGGTAATCCGCCGTGGTGTGGATCCGGGCGTCTACCGGCACATAGGCGCGCTTGCGCTGGGACACCTCGTGCATCACGCCCGGCGAGACCTCGCAGCCTTCGGTGGGATATCCGATGAGCGCCGTCTCGTGCAGGCTGTCGAGCCATTCGCTCGCGGCCTTCGCGCTGGCCAGGAAACCCGCGTGGCCGCCGCGGGCCGCATCGTCGCCGAGGAACCACAGCGCCGCCGCGTCCAGCCGGTCGGACGCGACGGGCGCCCCGTCGGTCAGCTCCGCGGAACGCTGCGCGGCGTAACCGGCCAGCACCTGGATGCCCCGCGCGGCCAACGGCGGAGGCTCGAGGCCCGGCCGCATCCGCGCGCGGTGCCAGCGGACGTCCTCGGCGAAGGCCAGCGTCCCGGTGTCGAAAACGACGTGGGCCGCCGTGAGCACCACGCCCTGGAGCACGGTCACGCCGCTGCCGCGTCCGGCCGCGGACACGATCTGTCCGTTCAACGGGTAGGTCGGCCGGGTCTCGTCGGGCGCCAGGAGGTCGTTCACCGTCAGCGGCTCGGGACGGCGCACGCCGGCGGGCGGGCAATCCCGCGGGGCATAGATGCCCGTGACCAGAGCGCGTTGGCCGGGAACGACGGTCACCGGCAGCGGTTCCGGTGTGGTCCATCCGGGTGCCTCCTGGAACACGACCAGATGCGTGCCGGCCGGCACTTCCATGCGGTCGCCATCGGCATGCACCGGTCCTTCGCCGTCGAGCAGCCAGGTCGCCCCGGGCACGCCCGCCGGGCCGCCCTCCTGCCGCACCGAGCGCAGGATCGCGACCTCGAGCTGGCCCGTGCGCCCGGGACCGGCGGGATGACGATAGGTCAGCGGCTGGATGCCGGCCGCTGCCACCGTCACGGGCAGGTTCGTCGGTTCGCCGAAGCCGGGGAGCGGCTGGAACACGACGGTGAAGGTGCCGGACGGCAATCTCTCCGCCCTCCCGCCGCTGGGGCGCCAGGCCCGCTCCCACTCGAAGCGCCAACGCCCGCCCACCGGCGGGTCCAGGATGTTCACCTGCACGCCGCCGGTGGCCGACGCGGGCAAGGCTTGGTTCGTGACCGACCCGGTGGCGATCGTGGCCGGGTCATCGTCCCGGATCTCGACCGTGGCCTCCGGCGTCTCGCCCAGCTCGAAACCCGCGCCCGGGTCCGCCAACCGGACCCGGAACGTCCGGGTGCCATCGGCCTGGCGGTTGTCGAAGAGCACCACCACCGCTTCCTGCTCGGTGTCCCCGGCCTGGAAGACCAGGCTCGTCCCCGCGACCGGCCGGTAGTCCCGGCCCGCCTTGGCCGTGTCCGCCGCATCGGCGACCGTCCGGAACGAGACCGTGCCGCCTGTGTCGCCGGTCTTCCGCACCTTGATCCGCGCGAGACCGGCGGATTCGGAGGACGAGACGAAGGCGGTGACGAAGCTGAAGCTCTTCACCGAAGGTCTGGGCAACACCGTGATGGTGACCTCGGACGACCGGTTGGTCGCGCCCTTGGTGTCCGTGGCGACGGCGGACAACGTGTGGTTCCCGGCAGGAAGCGGCCCGACGCTGGCGATGAACTGGTCCGTGGTGCCGGGCTTCAAGCTGCCGACCACAGGCGACACCCGGTCGACCAGGAACTCGATGCGCGCCACACCTTGGTCGTCCGATGCGGTGGCGGTCAGCCCGATGGCCTCGTCGTACCGGAAGCCGGCGCCATCGGCCGGCGCGGCGACGGTGAGCGCGACCTGCGGCGGCGCGTCCGGCGTCGCCGCGGCACCGCCCGACAACCGCGCGATCCCGAGACGCGGCTCGCCGTCCGCTCCAAGGAGCTTGCCCGCGACCAGCACGCGGCCTTGGCTGTCCACATCGCCGCCGTACAGCGAAGCGTCGAAAGCCTCGGTCAAGGCCAGGTCCGGCTTGAATGTGAGATCGACCGTGCCGTCGGGATCCAGTCGCACGAGGCCGGAACGGAAGGCCCCGCCGACGTGCATCCGCTGGCCGCCGGCGAGGATCTTCCCGTCGACGAGCAGCCGCAGCCAATCGAAGATCCGGGTGGAATTGCATCGGAACGCGGGGTCCACCGCCCCGTCGGGCAGCAGACGGGCGAGCGTCGAAACCGGGACCGGGTTGTCGCCCGCACCGATGCCGTAGAAGTTGCCCGCGATCAGCACCCGTCCGTCCTGTTGGACGAGGACCTTGTCCACGAAGGTGTCGAAGCGCACCTCCGGCTTGAACGTCGTGTCGAGCGCGCCGTCGGCCTTCAGACGCGCCATCCGTCGGCCGCCGCCGTCGGCCAGGAGGTCGAAGTTGCCAGCGATGTAGGCGCCGCCCCCGGGCGCTGGCGCGACACCCAGGATCCGGCCGCTGGACACGGAGAACGGGGTGAACCCCGGATCCAGCTGTCCGTCCGGCAACAGGCGCAGCACGCCCTCGCCGGTGAGTCGCGCCGTCCGCTTCCCGTCCCCCACATTCCCCAACGGACCGACGACCCAGATCGATCCGTTGGTCTGGAGCGCGATCTGGTTGGGCAGCGGGTCGGGCAGCGTGGAGGTGAGGCGCGCGAAGCTCTCGTCGAGCGTCCCGTCGGCGTTGAGCCGCGCCAGGACGCGGCGCGACTGGCCGTCCACCGTCGCCGCACCGACGGCGAGCAGGATGCGACCGTCCCGCTGCACCACCGGCGGCCGGTCGAGCAGACGGTCGGTCCTGGCCCGGGCGGACCATTCCTCATCCAACGATCCATCCGACCGGAAGCGCACCAGGTTCCCGAGATCGGCGAGGTCCCCGTATCCGTTGAAGTACCCGGCCGCCAGCACGCCTCCATCGGTCAAGGCGCTGACAAAATGGACGTTGCCCGGTCCCTGACCGAGGCTGGGCCCGCCTTCGGGCGGCACGAAGGTCCTATCCACGGACCCGGCCGGTCGCTCGTCGTCGCGGAGGGTGAGCCAGATGTGGTCTCTGCCGGACAAGGGCGTGCCGTCGGGAGCGGAAAGGCGCAGGTCCACCACCTCGTCCCCCTCGGGGAGGTCGTCGTCCTTGAGCGTGACCGTGAAGGTCTTCTCCGCCTCGCCCGCGGCGAAGGTGAGCGTGTTGGTCGTGGCCGCGAAATCGGTCCCGCTGGTCGCCGAGCCGCTCGTCACCGCGTAGCGCAACGTGAGCAGTCCGGCCAGATCGCCGGTTCGACGGACCACCACGCTGGCGGAGGTGTCCGTCTCGGCCACCTCCAAGCTGTCCACGGCGAAGCCCGCCGCGATCCGGGTCTCTTCCGGATCCCGCAGCAGACGCACGAGCGCCGGACGCGGCTGCCCGTCGTAGCGGTCGAACGCCCCCGCCACAAAGTGGGCCCCGTCCGAGGCGCGGACGACCTCCAAGAACCCTGTGTCCCCCGGCGGGAGGTCCGGCCCGGAACCGGGACCGAATGTGGCGTCCAAGGACCCATCGGGGTACAGCCGCACCACGCAGCGCCGGTCGCCCGCCGTGATCGCACCGCCGAGCAGGATGCGTCCGTCCGGCTCCAGGCTCAGCGAGGTGACCGTCCCGACCACCACGGGGTTGAAGCCCGTGTCGTGCGTGCCGTTGGGATTCAGGCGCGCGAGGCCGGGACGGGCCAGGCCGTTCACCGCGTTGAAGCCTCCCGCGATCACCACCTTGCCGTCCGGTTGGAGGGCGACGAGGCGGACCTCCCCGCCGGTCACCTTGGGGTCGCCGAAGGAGGAGTCGAACGAGCCGTCCGCGTTGAGCCGGGCCACACCGCTGCGGCTGCGGCTCTGCAACTGGGTGAAGCCCCCGACGACGACCACCGCGCCGTTGGTCTGCAAAGCGAAATCATGGATCCGCTCCTCGATGGAAGCCCCGCCCGCGCTGACCGGCGGCACCGCGAAGGAACGGTCGACCGAGCCGTCGGGCCGCAACCGGCGGAGCCGGGTGCTATAGGGCTCCGCGTTGATGCCGCCCGGCGTGAGCACATAGATGCGGCCGTCGTCGGCCACGCGGAACCGGCCGAGCGGCTCCCGGAGGTCGGGGAAAGCGAAAGGCGCGAAGGAGAAGTCGCGCGAGCCGTCGGGGTTGAGCCGCACGAGATCCGGATGGGTGAACCCCTCCGCATCCTTCTCGAAGGACGACACGAGCAACCGCCCGTCCGGTTGTCGCGCCATCCGGTGGACCGGGCGGTCGGACACGGGCCGGAAGGCCGGATCCATCGAGCCGTCGGAGCGGATCCGCCGCAGGCTTGGTTTCAATGCGCCGGTCGCGCCCGTCGGGAAGCTCCCGCCCGCGACCACTCCGCCGTCCGGTTCCGCCACGATGGCGGTGATGCGGGAGCCGGATGCCTTCAGGGCAAGGATGTGATTCCTTCCCGCCGCGATGGCCGTCATGCCGCTCAAACCGGCCGGAACGGTCATCGGATCGAAATCGTTGCGCCCCCAAGTCACCACCGTTCCATCGCTCTTCAATGCCGTGGTGTAATACACTCCTCCCCCGATGGCCGTCACCTCGCGCAAGCCGGCCGGAACGGTCGTTTGGCCTTCGAGACCGCGTCCCCACGCCACCACCGTGCCATCGCTCTTTAATGCCACCGTGTGAAAATACCCCGCCGCGATAGCTTTCACCTCCCCTAAGTCGGCCGGGGCGGTCGTTTGACCGTAATCGCTGCTTCCCCACGCCACCACCGTGCCATCACCCTTCAAGGCCACCGTGTGCTGGATACCCGCCGCGATGGCCCTCACTCCGCTCAAGCCCGCCGGAACGCTCGTTTGCCCGCGGTCGTTCTTCCCCCACGCCACCACCGTGCCATCGCTCTTTATAGCCACGTTGTGCTGATAACATACCGCGATGGATGTCACCCCGCTCAAGCCGTCCGGAATGATCGTTTGAAAGGAGTCGTTGCGTCCCCAGGCCACCACGCCGCCATCGCTTTTCAGGACCAACGTGTGATCTGATCCTGCGGCAATGGCCGTAACCCCGCTCAAGCCGGCAGGAACGACCGCTTGGCGAGCAAAATCGTTCCCTCCCCACGCCACCACCGTACCATCGCTCTTCAAAGCCACGGAGTGTCCCACCCCTGCCGCGATGGCAGTCACTTCGCCCAAGCCGGCAGGAACGTTCGTTTGGCCACTGTCGTTGAGTCCCCAAGCAAGGACCGTGGTGGCGTAGGGCTTCAGCATCGGCGCGAAGCCCGGATCCACGACATGGGGAGGCAGCGTGTTGTGCAACCGCGCCAGGTTCCGCCACGGATGCCCGTCGAGGTCGCAGAAGAAGCCGCCCGCGATGAGGTCGCCCCTCGCATCCAGGGCCAGAGTGGCCACCGCTCCGGCGCAGGTGTCGTCCGAGCCCGTGCCGGTGTCGAAGACCGGGTCCGTCGTGCCGTCCGGTCGCAGGCGCGCGACCTTCCATCGGGCTTGACCGTCGATCTTCTGGAACCCGCCGCCGATGGCATAGCCGCCGCCCGGCAACCGCAGCACCGCATGGATCTCGAAGGCCGCGCTGCCCCCGACGTCCGTCACCGGCTTGAAGCCGGGATCCGCTGATCCGTCCTCCCGCAGCCGCGCCAGCCGCGGTGCCGACGCGGCCCCTTTCTCGGTGGATCCGCCGACCACCATGATCGTCCGTCCATCCGGTTCCAACGCCAAGGCCCGGACCGACTCGTCGGGGCCGGTGCCGGGCACGAAGCTCTTGTCCAGCGATCCATCCGGCATCAGGCGTTCGACCGGCCGCCGCCCGGCCGGACCGGATGCGGCGGAGAACTTGCCGCCCGTCAGCACGCGGCCGGTGGCGTCCACCGCGACCGTCAGGACCTCGGAGAGCGTGCCCGTCGAGCGGAAGGAACGGTCGAGCGAACCGTCGGGCAGCAGGCGCGCGCACAGGGCCCGCGCCTCGGGTCCCGCGGACGTCCCGATCCGGGTGAACTTGCCGCCGACGACGATCTTGCCGTCGCTCTGGACCGCGATGGCGTCGATGTCCCCGTCGCAGGACGACACGCCGAACGTCGGGTCCACCGTGCCGTCCGCGTTCAACCGGATGAGTCGGTCGCAGTTGGTCCCGTTGAAGCGCGTGAGCGAGCCGCCGACGAGCAGCTTCCCGTCCGGTTGGAGCGCGAGGACATGGGGCGCGCCGGTGGTCGTGTCCGGTCGGACCTGGATGAAACCGGCGTCGAAGGTGCCATCCCGGTCGAAGCGCACCACGCCCGAGCTCGGCTGTCCGGACAACGTCGTGAAATTCCCCGCCACGACCACCTTCCCGTCCGGCTGGGTGAGCGACGCGGAGACCACACCGTTCGCGCCGGAGGAGGCACCGAAGGTGGTGTCGAGCTGGCCATCGCCGGCGCCCACGACCGCCATCGTGTGCGAGAGACCTGCCGCGATGGCCGTCACCCCGCTCAGGCCGATGGGGACCGTGGCCTGACCAAAGCCGTCGTGGCCCCAGGCCACCACCGTGCCATCGCTCTTCAAGGCCACGGAGTGGATCCCGCCCGCGGCGATGGCCTTCACGCCGCTCAAACCCGCTGGGACGTCCGTCTGGCCTTCGCTGTTCCGGCCCCAGGCGACCACCGTGCCGTCGCTCTTCAAAGCCACCGTGTGCGAGCTGCCTGCCGCGACGGCGACCACCCCGTCCAAACCCGTCGGGACGGTCGTCTGTTTGTACGAGTTGTTGCCCCAGGCCGACACCGTGCCGTCGTGCTTCAAGGCCACGGTGTGCGAATTGCCCGCCGCGATCGCGATCACGCCGCCCAACCCCGCCGGGACGGTCGACTGTTTCGACGAGTTGCCTCCCCATGCCACCACCGAGCCGTCGCGCTTCAAGGCCACGGTGTGCTCATAGCCCGCCGCGATCGCGGTCACCTCACCCAAGCCGACCGGGACGGTGGCTTGTCCGAAGTCGTCGGCTCCCCACGCCACCACGGTGCCGTCGCGCTTCATGGCGGCGGAGTGCCCGTATCCGGCCACGACGGCCGCCACGTCCCTTAGCACCACCCCGTCGAGCACGACCGGATCCGCCGTCTCCCGGTATGGGGAGATCCGGTTGGGC
>CANGMH010000146.1 GCA_947454005.1 Verrucomicrobiota bacterium | reverse complement strand
GTCGGCGGCACCAAGTTCCGCGAGCACGCTGAGGGTTGTGGCGTGGTGGTGCTCGAAGTTGGGGTTCGTGACATCGAGCACGTGCAGCAGGAAATCCGCGACGACGACTTCCTCCAGCGTGGCCTTGAAGGCCTCGACGACCTCCTCGAGCGTGGCCTTGAACGCCTCGACCAGGCCGGGGGGGAGCTTGCGGATGAACCCGACGGTGTCGGACAGCAGGACGTTCTGGTTCGTCGGCAAGCGGAGCCGGCGGGTGGTGGGATCGAGCGTGGCGAAGAGCTTGTCCTCGGCCAGCGCGTCGGCGCCGGTCAGCGCGTTGAGAAGGGTGGACTTGCCGGCGTTGGTGTAGCCGACGATGGAAGCGAGCGGCCATTGGTGGCGCTGGCGTCCGGCCCGCTGCGTCGCGCGCTGCTTGCGGACGATGGCGAGCTCGTCCTTGAGCTTGAGGATGCGCTCGGAGGTCTTGCGGCGGTCGGCCTCGAGCTGGGATTCGCCTTCGCCGCCGATGGACCCGGTGGAACCGCGCTGGCGGGAAAGGTGGGTCCAGAAGCGGGTCAACCGCGGCATCAGGTACTCGAGCTGGGCCAGCTCGACCTGCAGCTTGCCTTCGCGGGTGCGCGCGCGTTGGGCGAAGATCTCGAGGATCAGCGCGGTGCGGTCGAGCAGCTTGCACTCGAAGATCTTCTCCAGGTTGCGGCCCTGGGCGCCGGACAGCTCGTCGTCGAAGATCACGGTGTCCACCTCCTGCTCCTTGCAGTACCGGGCGAACTCCTCCGCCTTGCCCGCGCCGATGTAGGTGCCGGGATGCGGCGACTCCAGCTTCTGCGTGCCGTCGCCCACGACCTGCGCGCCGACCGTGCCGGCCAGCTCGGCGAGTTCGTCGAGGGAATCGCGGACGTCCAAGGTGGAGCGGGATTTCAGCTCCACGCCGATGAGGAAGGCGCGATCGGTTTTTTTGCCGGCGGTGTCGAGGAGGGCTTTCAAACTGGGTCGAGGCGCGGAGGGTAATGGAAGGCGGCCCGGTGTCCAACGGCGGTATGGACGCGACCGCGGACGCCGGAGCTCACAAAGGGACGACCTTGAGCCATCCGACCTCGCCGAACTCGGCGCGGAAGCCCGGCACCGCGGCTTCCGCCGACGCCACATCCGGGAACATCGCGAAGGTCGTCGATCCGCTGCCGCTCATCAAAGCACCGAACGCGCCGCGGGCGCGCAGGAACTCCTGGTAGAGCGCGAGGACCGGATACTTCTCGAGCACCGGTGCCTCGAGCGAGTTGTGGAGCGCGGCGCCGGCGCGGACGAGGTCGCCCGAAAGGAACAACCCGGCGACCTCGGCGGCGCGACCGGGCCGGCCGTTGAGCGAATCCGGGAACCGCGCCAGCTCCTTGAACGCCCACGGGGTCGATATCCCGAAGCCGGGATGGAAGAGGAACATCGCGCAGCCGCGGAGCGCCGTGAACGGCGCCAAGGGGAGGACGCGTTCGCCGCGTCCGCCGGCGAGCGCCGGTCCGGGCTGGAGGAAGAAATTGACGTCGCTGCCCAACGTGGCGGCGATGGTGTCGAGCGCGGTCGCATCCAGCGGTCCGCCGAACAGCTCGTCGAGCGCCAGCAGCGTCACCGCCGCGTTCGCGCTGCCGCCGCCGAGCCCCGCGGCCAGCGGGAGCCGTTTCTCCAGATGGATCCGCACACCGGCGGAGATCCCGGCCGCCGCCAGGAACCTCGACGCGGCCCGGTGGACGAGATTCGTGCCGTCGCACGGCAACGACGGATCATCGCACGTCAGCGTGATCCCGGTCGCCGCTTCCTCGACGACGAGGCGGTCGTGCAACGGCACCGGGAAGAACAGCGTCTCCAGCTCATGGAACCCGTCCGGACGTTTGCCGAGGATGTCCAGCAGCAGGTTGACCTTGCAGGGGGAGAGCCGCTCGATGCGCATCAAAAAAAACGCGCCAACGGTCGGTTGGCGCGCGGGGAAAGGATCGGCCGGGAACTTAGTCCCCGAGGACCTTGAAGCGGCTTCCCGGGAACATCGGCGCGATGTCCGAACCGTCGAAACCGAGGCGCGTGTCGGTCTGGATGGCCGGGTTGTCGAGCGCCCCGGGCTTGTAGCTCTCGGGATAGACCGGATGCTCCGGGTAGAAATACGGATCGCTCGGGATCGGGAAGGTCACGACCTCGAAGGCGCCGACCGCGGTGCGTCCGATGGTGCGGTTGATCCCGTGGATGATCCCCCGCGAACCCGCCACATCCGCGCCGTCCCACAGATAGCTCTGCTCGTAGGAACGGGTGAGTTCGCCCATGCGGAAGGGCTCGGAAAGGTTGTTGAGGCCGCGGCCGAGCTTCTTTTCGGCGCTGGCGCAACCGGTCAGCAAAACTGCGAGACCGGCCAAGGCGTACAAGGACTTCGTGGGGCGCATATGGAAATGTTTGACGCAGAAAAACTAGACGGGCCGGCGCGTCAGGCAAGCACCGAGTTTGCGAGAAACCGTCCCGCGGTCCCTATGCTTTTGCACGTTCCCCGAGCCTTCGTTCTGTCCGGGCCGACGCTCCCGGCGTCCGGGAAGGCGTGTCGGTCACGGCTCCGGCAGCCGATGGAAATCCTCCTGCTCGATCCGCGTGCGGACGCGGAAAGCCGAGAAGAGCTTGCGTCCCTCGGCGTAGCTGCCGAGCCCGGTGTTGAACCAGAAGCCGTCCGGCTGCCGCCGCCGCTCGATGGTGAAGTCCAAGCGGTCCACCGTCGCGACGATGCCGCCGAGGATGCCCAGCGGTTCCTTGAGATGCGCGTCCACTTTCACCAGCTCGGATTCCTCGGCGTCGATCCAGATGCGGCCGACGAGCAGGTCCAGCGCGCGTTCCGAGGTGTCCTTCGCGTTCCGGCCCGGCACGGCGGTGAACTTCAGGACATGGGCCGGGCGCCCGTCGACCGGCTCGGTGCCGGCGAACTCGTAGCGGAAACGGCGGACGAGCTTCTCGTCGACGAAATCCGGTCCGCGCCCGCGGGCCTTGTCCTTGCGCTCGGCGAACCGCCGGCGCTCTTCCGTCTCCATCGCGCGCTCGCGATCGTCCTCGGGGGCGGTCGGTGCGCGCGCCCCGAGCTTCAACAGCCGCACGCGCTGTTCCTCGCCGCGGAGCTCGACGCTGTGCTCCTTGGTCTTGCGCTCTTTCACCTGGCCGTCCGCCCCGAGTTCTTCCCTGACCGTTCGCCGGACGCAGGTGTGGTGCTGGGCGGCGAGCCGCTCCGGCGTGGTCCGGCAACGCTCCAAGAAGCGCGCGATGATGTCGTCCGCCGAGGGTCGGGGGCCGGCCTCCTCGCCGATCGGCGACAACGGCAGCAACGACACCCATCCGAGCAGCAGCAGCAAACCACGCCTCATGCGGGTGGCTCTAGCCGCGGACCGGCGCGCCGTCAAACCGCGGCTCGGCCATCGCCGCGGACACCGGTGCCCGCGGCGATGCGTCAGCGGGCCCCCGCCGCGCGTTTCTGCATGCGGATCCGCATCCGGTCGAGCCAAGCGGTCTGCGGCGGCATGAGGAACCGGCGCTGGACGCGGTCGACCGCCCGCAGGCACTCGGAGGGACGGTCCTCCTCCGCCGCGAGCTCCGCGCGCGCGAGAGCCACCATCGTCTGTTCCAACGGCCCCAGGGCGCGTTCGTCGATCGCCAGCAACATCGGTCTGGCGGCGGCGGGGAGCCCGTTCTGGAGGAGGGCGAAGGCGTGGTTGAGGCGGGTGGGGAGCGCGGTCGGCGCGGCGGCGAGACCCCGGCGCGTCAACCCGAGGAGGAGGGCCGGGTCCTGCCGGTTGATGATCAACGCCGCGGCGAGGTCGTTGGCGGCCCCGGGCCGGTCGGGCGCGAGGGCATGGTGCCGCCGGGCCGCTTCGAGCAGCAGCGCCGCGTCGCGGGTCCGGTAGGCGGCCTGCTGCATCGCCTGCCAGTATGCCGGGTCCGAGCGGAGCGCCGGCTCGTGGTCGCGGAGCAGCTCCAGCGCGGGCGCCGCCGCGTCGTGGGCGAGGAGGTCCCGCGCGGTCCGGAGGGCGACGGCCTCGTCGCGGATGGCCAAGGTGGGGACCTTCGCGAACGCCGCCACGGCCGTGTTGGTGCGTCCCAGGGAGACCTCGGCCAATCCGTCGAGATAATGGCCGAATCCGCCGAGCGAGGTCCGGGTGAGGTCGTTCCCGCGGATCTCCAACGCCACTTCGTGGAGATCTTCCCACCGTTGCTGCCGGGCCAGCAGCTCGGTGAGCGCGAGCCAGACGTCGCTGGTCACGCCCAAGGTCGGCACGAAACGGCGCAGGAGCCGGACCGCGTGGTCGTCGAGCCCGAGGCGGAGGAAGGCCTCGGTCAGGCCGAGCACCTCGGTGGAGCTGACCGGCGGGTCGGCGAAGCGGAGCGCGAGCCGGACGGCTTCGTCGCGCCGACCGGCCCGGCGCAGAAGGTCCCAGAGCGCCGCGTGCTCGAGCGGTTGGTCCCGATGCAGGTCGCGCAGGGCGGCGAGGTCGGCGTCGTAGGCGGTGAGGTCCCGGCGGTTGTGGGACACCAAGAGAAGCAGACGGAGCGCCTGTTCCCGCAAGGCCGGCGGGCCGGAACGCTTGGCTGCTTCGAGCTCCCGGAGTCCTGCGGAAGCCGTCGTCCCGCCCCGGACCGCCCGGGCCGCGGCGTCGTACAGCCGGAGCTCGGGATCATCGGCGACCGCCGTCGGGGGCAGCTTCCCGCGCGCCTCGTCGAAGGCGGCCTCCGATCCGCGTCGCAGCAAGGCCTTCACCCGGGCGACCTGTTGGCGCGGTGTCGGCCGCTGCAGGGCGCCGGTCAGTCGGAGCAGCAGGTCGTCGACCCGGTAGTGCTCGCAGGCCTCGATCGCGAGGTCCAGGTCGGCGGAGTTGGTCGAGGTGAGGCGGAGAAGCCAGAACGTGTCGCCCATGGCCCTCGAGAAACGGGCGGCGTCGCGCGGAGGCGACCGCATGAGGTTCGAGATCGATCGGCGTAGCCACGCCGGGTCGCCCGGGTCCAGGAGCACCGCGGCACGCCAATGGTATGCCGCGTCATCGAACCGGCCGCGCGCCTCCGCGTTCCGGGCCATGCCGGCACGGACCGATGCCTCGGCCATGTCGATCCAGCTCACGCGGATGACCGGCGAGATCCCTGGCGGGGTCACTATCCAGACCTTGGGAAGGCCGGCCGAGACGAGCAGCACGACGAGCGCGCAGAAGCACCATGCGTACCGGAAGCGGCGCTCGAACACGAGGTGCCGGAGCAGCGGCCATGCCTCCAGATGGTGCCAGATGTCGTCCGGCGTCCAGATCCACCAACGCTCGACCGGCAACGGGGCCGGCGGGCCGGCCGCCGTTGGAGGATCTAAGGGCATGGTCCGACGCGATTCCTTCGGAGCGCGATCCCGGACACCGTCGGTGCGGGAAGGTTCAGCCCTTCTTGAGGCCTTCCCGTGCCGTCTCGAACCACTGGACCTGCGGCGGGAAAAGATGCCGCAGGTCGACCTTCTCGGCGGCGGCGACGGCTTCGTTGGTCCGTCCGGACTGCAGATGGCACTGGAACCAGCTGAACGCGAGCATCGTGCGGTCGCCGTCGCTCATCCCCGTCGAGGAGACCGAACGGAGGGTCCGCTCGCTGTCGGCGGTCCGGCCGTTCTGGACCAAGGCCAGCGCGTGGTTCACCTGGGCGATCCGGGAGTTCGGTGCCCGGCCGATCACGTCGAGGGTCAGCTGCACGGCCTCCGACGGTCGCTCCCGCATCATGAGGAGGGCCGCGGCGAGGTTCGACATGCTCACGGTGTCCGGGGCCAGCGCATGCACCTTCTCGCAGGCGGCGAGCAGGAGCTCCGCCTGGCGGCTCTCGAAGGCGGCCAACTGGACCTGCTTCCAGAAGGCGAGGTCGGTGCCGGCCACCGACTCGAGGCGCTTGAGCAGCACCGCGGCAGCTTCAGGATAGCCGAGGCGGTTCAGGGTCACGGCCGATTGGAACGACACGACCGGGTTGGGCGGCGGCAGCGCGACGAACTGGTCGAAGGCCTCCTTCGCCGTCTGTGGATGCCCGAGGCCATGTTCCGCGACCCCCATGAGGAACCAGCCGTAGTTGCCCAGGACCTCCTTCAACCGCTCGTCCTGCCGGACCTCCAGCGCCATGCTCCGGATACGGTCCCAAAGCTTCCCGGCCGCCAACAACTCGCCCATGCGCACCCATATCACGGGGTGCTGCTTGAAGTCGTCCATCTGCTGGCCGAGGAACTGGAGCCCTTCGTTGTACAAGCCGAGCCGGTTGAACACCGCCAGGAGCTGTTCGGCCTCGCCCGGTGTCCGCGGACGCACGGTATAGGACCGTGCCAAGGCCGCGGCGTCGGCCTTGCGTCCCATGACCTCGAGCAACTGCCAGTGGAGCATGTGGTCCTTGATGGTGTCGCGGTGGATGTCGGCCAGCTCCGCCAGGCGCTTCTCGAACGAGACGAGGTCGAGCGTCTTGTGGTGCACGCGGACCAGGAGGCCCAAGGCGAGGCTCCGGGACGCCGGGTCCGCCAGCGCGGACTCGAGCCGGGCGCGTCCACCGGTGGCCTCGCCGGCCGGGCCCCATCCGGCCTGCCAAGCAGCGTGGTAGAGCGCGGCTTTGGATTGGCCGGCGACGGTTCCGCCGCGCTGGTTCCACGCCTGCGCGAACTTCTCCATCCGGCCGGACAAGAACAGGGCCTCCAGGTAGGCCGTGGTGGTGGAGGGGTCGACCGGCGCATCGGATTTCTCCAGCATGGCCACGATCCATTCGTGCTGATCGTACATGGCGTGGAACCGCACCGCCAGGTCGAGGTCCGCGGCGTTGGTCCGGGTGAGCCGGAGCAGGCTCAGCGACTGCCAGCGGCCGTGGGCGAGCCAAGCGCGGTCCGGGATCGGTTGTCGCGTCAGGGCGCCGACGAAGCCGCGCACGGACTCGACGGAGGCCTCGTTGTTCGCCAGCGCGGCCAGCCAGATCGGGAGCGAGTCGTCCAACCGGCCACCGGCCTCGGCCGCTTGCGCCGAACGCCGCAGCGACGCGGCCTGCAGCATGTCGAGCCCGCTGACCTTCACCGTGTGGTCGTAATGGGGCGGAGAGGTCGTGTAGACCTTCGGCAGCATCACGCACATCACGATGAAGATGAAGAGGCAGGCGAGGACGGCCCACCGGAACTTCGTCTCGTAGAAGAGCAGGTGGAGCAGATAATTCGTCTGGACCGCGCGCGGGGCCTTCCGCTTCCGCGTCCGGACCCGGCGCCGGTCGGATGGGCCGTCGGAGGCCGGACCCGCACCGAGGGATCCTGCTGCCGTCGGGTCCGGAGGAGAGGGGTTGTCGGAAGGATGCGGTTCCATGGGCAAGTTATGCACCGGATTAGAGACGGTATCTCCGTGACATGGGAAGCGAGGATTTCCGCGCGGTGCGGACCTTCCTGCCGCGGCCCGCGACGCGGAGCGCCGCGGCGGCCTCCGCGACGATCCAGCGGTGCCTCTCCAATGACTCCTTCGCCGTCGCCGGGTCCGCCCCGGTCAGCTCCGACACGATGCGCACGGCGCGGTCGCGCAGTTTCACGTTGGATGGGTTGAGGTCGACCATCAGGTTCCCCACCACCTTGCCGCTCCGCACCATCGCCAGCGTGGTGACCGCGTTGAGGACCAGCTTCGTCGCCGTGCCGGCTTTCAGGCGGGTCGAACCGGTGAGCACCTCGGGTCCGAGGTCCGGCGCGATGACCACGTCGGGCCTGTGTCCCCGCGCGAAGACGAGGTGCGGGTTGAAGCAGAGCAGCGCCGTGCGGGCCCCGCGCCGCTTCGCCTCGGCGAGCGCGCCCCAGACGAACGGGGTCCGCCCGCTCGCGGCGATGCCCAGGACGACATCGTGCTCGTCGACGCCGCGGAACCGGACCGCCTCCGCGCCGGCCGCGAGATCGTCCTCCGCTCCCTCGACGGCCGAATGGAGCGCCTTCACGCCGCCGGCCATGATCCCTTGGACCTGCTCCGGTGAGGTCCGGAACGTCGGCGGGCATTCGCTCGCGTCGAGCACGCCGAGACGTCCGCTCGTCCCGGCACCGACGTAGAAGAGCCGGCCGCCGGCGGCGAACGCATCGGCCACGTGGCGCACAAGCCGTTCGACGGGCTTCCGCTGGGTCCGCAACGCGGCCGGGACCGTCTCCTCCTCCGACCACATCAGCTCCAGCGCTCCGGACAGCGGCATCCGGTCGAGCTTCATCGAACGCGGGTTGCGCCGTTCCGTGGGCGACATCGCGCGCGACGACGGGATCTCCGGGCGTGCTTGGGCTGCGTCGGTGGGCCCGGGCGAAGGCCGGGGCGTCGCCGCCGTCGCCATCCCTTGCCGGTGTGCTGCGAGCGCCATCGCGACCGCGCCCCAAGCGGATTCCTTGGCCATCGGCGCGACGGTGGATCCCGGTCGCGCGGCGCGGATCCGCTTGGCGACCTCGCCGGCGAAGCGCGGCTGCCGCAGCAGCACGGATCCGGTGAGCACGAACGCGACCGCGGATCTTTTCCCGGCCAAGCGGCCGGCGCAGGCGAGCGCGTCGTCCGCGAGGATCCCCGACGTCTCCGACAGGACGGTCCGCGCGACGCGGTCGCCTTCGGCCGCGGCGGAGAAGACCTCGGGCGCGAGCGCGGCGACCTCGGTCTTCGAGGCGGATTGCAGCCAGGCGATCAGCGCGTCCGGGGTGGCCGCCCCTATCGTCCTCAAGGCGCGTTGACCGAAACGGCACCAGACCTGGCCATGGTCGAAGGAACGCACGGCGGCCCGCAGCGCGCGGAAGGCGATGTCGTGGGCGCTCCCGCGGTCGCCGAGCAGGTGGCCCCAACCACCGACCTTGGCGGTCATTCCCGCGGCGTTCTTGCCGTAGCAGCAGGAACCGGTGCCGCTGAGCACCACGACGCGGGCCGCGGGCCGGTCGCCCTTTTCGTCGAGTTCCGCCGCGGCGAGGGCCGATTCCAGGTCGTGGTCGATGCGATGGGGGATACCGGGCCAGACCGCCTCGACGGCGGCGCCGACGCGGGCCCGGTCCGCGGCGTCGCGCGCACCGGCCATGCCCACGCCGATGGCGTCGGGCCAAGGCAACTGTGCGCGCAGACCGCGGAAACGTTCCGCGAGCTGCTCGTCGGTGAGGAGGCGGAGGTTGGCCGGCCCGGCCTCGATCCGCGCAATGGGACGCATCGCGGCGTCGGCCGCGATGGCGACGGTGCGGGTGCCACCGCATTCGATGCCGAGAAGGACGGGCAAATCGGTCACGCGCGGAGCATGGGCGGTCGGTGCCGCGGTGGGCAACAGCGGGACGGCACGCTTGGGCTTCGCTTCCGGGTCCGCCTCGGGTTGAATCGCGCGCGATGGATTTCCCGAAGATGGCTTCGTTCAAGACGCCGCAGGACCTCGTCCGCCGCATCGCCGAGCTCGGGCTCGAACTCCCGGTCGCCGATCCGGTCCACGCCGAGGTCTTCGGCGCACCATGCCGGTCCACGACCGCTTCGGCGCGACCGATCGGGAACCGGTTCGCCATCCTGCCGATGGAAGGCTGGGATGCGACGGCGGACGGACGGCCCACGGATCTCGTTCGCCGGCGTTGGCAACGGTTCGGCCAGAGCGGCGCCAAACTGATCTGGGGCGGTGAAGCGGTGGCGGTCCGCCACGACGGGCGCGCGAACCCGCGTCAGCTCGT
>CANGMH010000145.1 GCA_947454005.1 Verrucomicrobiota bacterium | reverse complement strand
CGCGAAGCGCCACGCCCTGCTCGCCGACCAGGGCCGTCTGAAGCTCGAAGAGCGGGCGCTCATCGGCCGATGGCTTCCGGACAAGGCGCGTTGATCCGTGCCTCCGCCGCCGGACCTGCTCGTGCCGGTCAAGGCGGGACGGTCACGTCCAGGAGGTAGGCGTGCGTGGCCGCCGCCTTCTCGGTGACGCTCGACAACGCGATGAGATAGCGGCCGGTGACGGTCACCCGGAACCCGACCGATGGATCGCGCCCGACCGAATCGTCGTTCGTCGCGAGGATCTGTCCTTTGTCGGAGTAGAGCGTGAGCGATCCGTCGAGCGTTCCGCCGAGACGTTCCGCGCGGACCTCCGCCCGCAACGTGCGCCCCGCTTCGACCTGCACCGCGAAGACATCGACATCGTCGGGGGACGCGATGAGTCCGCGGACGGTCTGGCCGGGCCGGACCTCCTGGGCGTCGCGGAAACCGTCGTCCGGCTCTTTCTCCGCCACGAGCCGGCCGGCCGGCACCATGGCGACGGCGTGCGGCGTGCTGTCGCCGAGCGCGGAGGTCACCACGACCTCGAACCCGGGCGCGGCCTCGGCCGGCGCGACGAACTCCACGACGAGCTTCTGGTCGCCGACCTTCGCGGCGTCGAATCCATCGAGCTTCCCGCCCGGCTCGCGTGCGGTGATCCTCGCCTCGATGGTCTCGGCCGCACCGATGAAGCGCACGCGCGTGGCGTTGGTGAGGTCCAAACCGCGGATCGTGAGCTGGTTCGTGGTGCCGGCCTCGACGCCGAGCGGGAGCACGACGACGACCTTCGGCGCGCCGGGCTTCTTCTCGTCCGGCTTCTTGTCCTCGGCGGAGGCGCCGGAGATCGACAGCGAAGACGCGAAGACGTGAAGAACGAGGAGGAGCAGGGTCCTCATCGCGGGCCGGGGCATCGTCGGTCCTCCGTCGTCCTGTGCGCTCACGTGTAGAGGTCGTCGACCGGGCTGCCCTCGTCGAGGATGTGGGTGGGCCGGCCTTCCGGCGTGACGATCACCCGTTGCGGATCGATGCCGAGGGCCTCGTACACGGTCCAGCAGACGTCGGCCGGCCGGACCGGGCGTTCCGTGACGAAGGCGCCGTCCTTGTCGGTCGCGCCGATGACCTTGCCGCCGCGCACGCCGGCTCCGGCGAAGAGCAGCGAGCCGGCGCGTCCCCAGTGGTCGCGGCCCGCGTCCTTGTTCACCTTCGGCGTCCGGCCGAACTCGCCCATGACGACGATCAGCGTGTCCTTGATCGAGCCGCGCGCGGTCATGTCCTCGATGAGCGCGCTCAGACCCTGGTCGAGCACGGGAAGCTTCTTGTCGAGGTTCTCGAAGATCTTCGCGTGGTGGTCCCAGCCGCCGAAGTTGACCGTCACGAACCGCACGCCGCGCTCGACGAGCCGCCGGGCGAGCAGGCAGCTCTGGCCGAACTCGTGGCGGCCGTAGGTGTCGCGCAGGGCCTGTGCCTCGCGGTCCACCGCGAAGGCGTCCTGCGCCTCGGGCGAGAGCACCATCTCGGCGGCCTTCTGCGCGAACTCGTCGTAGGTCGCGATCTGGTCGTTGCCCTTGATGTGCGCCGACAAGGTGTCCACCGCCTCGAGCAACGATCGCCGGCGCTCGAGCGCCACCGGCGTCATCGGCGCCGGGCACGACAGGTCGCGCACCTTCCAGTCCTTCGCGTCCGGGTTGCCGGCCTTGAACGATTCGTAGCGGCCGCCCAGCCAGGCGCTCTTGCCGAGTTCCCAGGTGAACGCCGGGTTCTTCGGCACCGCGACGTAGGGCGGCACCTTGCCGGCGAAACCCGTCTCGTGCGCGACCACGGCGCCCATCGCCGGATGGTCGCCGAACGGCGAGCCGAACTTGCCGGACATCACCCAGTTGGTCGCCGTCTCATGGTGGTCGTTCTCGTGCGTGCCGGACCGGACGAGGCAGACCTTGTCCATCGTGCGCGCCATCTTCGGCAGCAGGTTGCCGACCTTGAGGCCGGTGACGCTGGTGGCGATCCCGGTGTACTTGCCGCGGATCTCCTCGATGGCGCCGGGCTTGAGGTCGAAGGTGTCGTGGTGCGAGAGCCCTCCGCCGAGATAGACGAGCAGCACGGACTTCGCGCGCGGGGCCTTGCGTTGGACGGCGCCGGGGGCCGCTGCGGCCGCCTTCTCCAAGGTCAACAGGTCGGCCAGCGAGAAGCCCAGCGGGGCCAGCGCGCCGACGCGCAAGAAATCGCGGCGCGTCACGCCGCTGCACAGGACGGACCGCCGGGAAGAGAGGGAGATGTCGAGCATGGGGGTGTCGTCCTTGCCGGGTTCAATGGTTGAAGGCGAACTCCTTCGTGTTCAGCAGGGCCCAGAAGAGGTCCGGCAGCGCCTCTTCCGCCTTCTCCGCGCCGAGCTTCGCGACCAGGCCGTCCCGCTCCGCGGTCGTCGGCCGCCGGTTCAGGGCCGCCAGATAGAGCTCCTCCACGATCTCCGGAGTGGACGCCTCGCGCTTCATCAGTTCCTTCAACCGGCCTTCCGGCGAACGGACCTTCTGCGTGAGCTCTTCACCGTTCTGGAGATGGAGCAGCTGCGGCAAGGTCACCGAGCCGCTGCGTTCGCAGGCGCAGGCGGTCACGCGCTCGCTGCGGCCGAAGAGCGAGAGGAAGTAGCTGCTCACCCCCGGCTCCGGCAGCTGGATGGCGCGGAGGCCGAGCGGTTGGCCGTCGAACTTGTCGGGCACGCCGGTCGCCGCGCTCACCGCGTCGGCCATCACCTCGGCCGGCAGACGGCGGGCGTAGTAGTGCGAGTAGAAGCGCGTCTCGGTCTGGTTGCCCGGCAGCGTCCGCGAGCTGAGCTGGTAGGTCCGCGAGTTCAGGATCAGCCGCATCACGTGCCGCAGGTCGTGGCCGCCGGCGACGAACTCGCGGCGCAGAAGGTCCCAGAGCTCGGGATTCGACGGCGGGTTGCTCGCGCGCAGGTCGTCCACCGGCTCGACCAGGCCGACGCCGAGGAAGTGCTTCCACAGGCGGTTCACCATCGAGCCGGAGAAGCCCTCGTTGTCCGGGGACGTGATCCAATCGGCCAGCACGGCGCGCGGGTCGGTGTCGGCGCCGAAGCTCATCGCCTTGCGGTCGAGCGGACGCGCCTCCATCTCGCGGTGCGTGCGCGGCTGCCGGGTGCTGGGCGGTCGCTGCCGGATCTCCGCCAGCTCGCGCTTCTTGTCGGCGAACCCGCGCTTGCGGTCGGCGAACTCCTTCTTCGCGGCGTCGGCGTCCTTGCTCTCCGCCTGGAGCAGCTTCGCCTCGGCGTCCTTCAGCTGCTTCTCCGCTTCGGCGAGCTGCTTCTGCCGTTCGCGCTCCTCGCGGCTCTGGGCGAACAGCGCGGTCGCGCCGTCCTTCGGTTCCTTGCGGTCGAGCGTGGTCTTCCCGAAGAACGCGGCGAAATGGTGGAAATCGTCCTGCGTGTAGCGCTCGAGCGGATGGTTGTGGCAGCGCGCGCAGCCGATCCGCGTGCCGAGGAACGCCTGCGCCACGGCGTCGGTGACCTCGCTCTCGGTCGGGTTCTTCTCGCCGATCAGGTAGGTGTAGTAGCCGATCTGCGGCGACCCGACCGAATCGCCGGTCGCCGTGAGCACGTCGCGCACGAGCGCGTCCCATGGGCGGTCCGCAGCGACCTGGTCGCGCAGCCACGCGTGGAAGGCCCGGACGTTCTTCGCGCCGCGGACGTCGTGGTCGCGTTCCTTGCGGTTCTGGAACAGGTCGGCGAGCTGGAGCGTCCAGTAATCGGTGAACTCGGGCCGCCGGAGCAACGAGTCCACCAGCCGCGCCCGCTTGTCCTTGGCGGTGTCGCCCAGGAAGGCGCGGACCTCCGCCGCGGTCGGCAAGGTGCCGATGACATCGAGCATCGCGCGCCGGAGGAAGGTGGCGTCGTCGCAGCGCGGCGAGGGCGGGATGCGCAGGGCCTTCAGCTTGGCGAAGACAGGTTCGTCCACCGCGTTCTGGCCGCGGGTGAACTTCCAGTCCTCGACGATGTTCGTCGCCGGGATGGTGATGCGCACCACCTCGACCTGGCCTTGGAAGTGCGCCCGCACCGAGGTCGCGCCCGGCCGGACCGCCTTCACCAGTCCGTCGGGCGTCACCGTCACCGTCGTCTCGTCGTTCGAGAAGAACTGCGCGAGCCAGGTCACGTCGCGGATGCGTCCGTCCGGCCAATGCGCCCGCGCCAGCAGTTGTTGCGCATCGCCGGGGCGCAACGTCCTGGAAGACGATATCGCGCCGTCGCCCGGAGCCGGGACGCCGCTGAGGATCTCCAGCCGCGCGGCATCGGGTTCCTGGTCGGCCGGCAACGGACCCGGCGCCCGCGCGGCGATCCAGGCCGCGAGCGTGCGATGGGGGCGCGAGCCTTCCGCGAAACGGACCTTGCCCTCGTGGGCCACGAGTCCGAGCGGCTTCGTGAGCAGCAGCGATTCTTCCGGCGCGGCCGGGTTGATCCGACGGGCGGCGATGTCGTCGGTGAGCCAGCCGAAATCGAGTTCCGGCGCGTAGCCGCGGAGCGAGAGCTTGAAGCCGTTCTGGCCGGCGAGCTTCCCGTGGCACGCGCCCATGTTGCATCCGGTGCGCGTGAGCAGCGGCTCGATGTCCTGCCGGAACGAAGGCGCGGAGACCACCGTCGCACCCGTCACCCGGACCGTGACCCGGTTGGTCAGGCCCGCGGCGATCGTCCGGACCTCCGCTTCGCCGTCGCCGACCGGCCGGATGTTCCCTCGCGCGTCCACCGACAGGACCTTGTCGTCGGATGACACGAACCGCGCCGTGCGGGTCAGGTCTTCGGTGTGGTCGTCGAAGGTCCGGCTGACCAGCAGACCATGGGCGTCGTCCGCGCCGCGCAGCGCGATGCGCTCCGGCTGCGTCCGGAGCGTCCCTTCCGCCGCCGCCGGGACGGACAGCAGCGCCATCGTCGCCGCCGCGAGGAGCGGCAGGCGACCGGCACGCGGACGCGATGGATGGACCCGGGGCACGGTGGGAAAGATGCCCTCGGATGGACCGCTATCCGAAGCCAAAATTCACATAGGATCGCGGGCGATGTCGTCGACCGGGCCGGGCCGGGGCCGTTCTCCGGGTCGCGTTCGCGTTTTCCCGTTCCGCTCGGCAAAGCAACTGCTAGCCTCCGGCGCAACAAGCTATGGAACTTCTCCGAGGCATACTCAAAGCCGCCGTCGAAGGCGGCGCGTCCGACATCCACATCAAGGTCGGCACGCCCGTCGTCTTCCGCATCAGCCGCCAGCTCGTCGCCATCGAGGCGCCGATGCCCACCGAGCAATGGATGAACAGCATCCTCGAGAAGATGGTCCCGGTCCACGCCCGCAAGCGCATCGATGAGGACCGCGAGGTCGATTTCAGCTACTTCGAGCCCGGGGTCGGTCGTTTCCGCACCAATGTCTTCCAGCAGCGCGGCACCTTCGCGCTGGCCATGCGCTATGTGAAGACGCAGGTGCCCAGTTTCGAGGAGCTCGGCCTCTTGCCCGTCCTCAAGCAGATCGCCCTCTCGCCCCGCGGCATCGTGCTGGTCGCCGGCACCACCGGGTCCGGCAAGTCGACCACGCTCGCGGCCATGCTCGAGCACATCAACGCGAACTTCAAAAAGCACATCGTCACGCTCGAGGACCCGATCGAGTTCGTCTTCGAGGACAACCAGTCGGTGATCGAGCAGCGCGAGATCGGCCTCGACACGCAGAGCTTCCAGCACGGTCTCAAGCACGTGCTCCGGCAGGATCCTGACATCATCATGGTCGGCGAGATGCGCGACGCCATCTCCTTCAGCGCGGCCATCCAGGCGGCCGACACCGGCCATCTCGTGCTCTCCACGCTGCACACGCAGAACGCCTCGCAATCCATCGGCCGCATCCTCGACTTCTTCCGGCCCGAGGAGCGCGAGCAGGTGCGCCGCCAGCTCGCCGGCACGCTCAAGGCCGTCATCTGCCAGCGCATGGTGCAGACCGTCAGCGGCGGGGTGACACCGTCGCTCGAGATCCTCATCAACACGCCCACCGTCCGGAAGATGCTCGAGGAGAACCGGCTCGAGAAGATCTCCGCCGCCATCGAGACCGGCGTGGACGACGGCATGCAGAACTTCAACCAGGCGCTCTACAACCTGGTGAAGGAGCGCAAGATCACCGAGAAGGAGGCCATGGCCAAGGCCAGCAACCCGCAGGCGCTGGAGATGATGTTCAAGGGCATCTTCCTCGACGAAGGCCGCCGCATCTTGTCCTGACGGTCGTCCGTTCCCCCGACCCGCGCGCAGGCGACCCTTGCGCGCTTTTTTGTGTCGATGGCGGAACGCGACGGAACCTGGGGCGCCGAGGATCCAACACGGGCGAGGCGGCCGGATCAAGGTGGCTGGAACGAAGGTGGAGCCAGAAACCCTTCACAGGGAAACCGCGGCTCCGACTCCGGTCGCGTCTCCGCGACCCGTTGGATCCGGCCTGGGATCCGGGCGCGATCTTCGCGTCCCGGTCCTGCTGGCAGCCGGACCGCCCTGGTTCGGGGATGATCATTCTGGTTGACCATCGCGTCCCCGGCTCCTTTCCTTCTCAGGTTGGATATGGTGAGAACCAGACCCGTGATCCGCCGTCCGCCCCAACGGACGAGCATCATGCCCCCGGCCGAGGCCCCTCTGCCCCGCGCTGGTGTCCATTCTGACCATCATCCTGCGGACCGGCCCAAAGGCTCCTAGGTCCCCATCCGAACCAAAACCCCATGAAACCTCCGAAACTGAAGTCGTTGGCAGCCTTGGCGCTGTGCCTCTTCGGGCTCACCGCGTCGGCGAACGACATCGAACCCACGAAGGAGAAGTACTCCGTCGTGTTCGCACCCAAACCCATCGTGCTCGATGGCGACCTCGGCGAGTGGGCCGGCGTGCCCGTGCTCGCCGACCCGAAGTTCGCGGTGCCCAAGGGCTCCGGCGCGAACGGCAAATATGTGCTCTTCGAGGAATACGCCGGCGGCACCTGGAGCGGCCCGGACGACCAGACCTCCGCGGTGCAGATCGTGTACGATGCCGACAACGTGTACTTCGGCTTCGTCGTCACCGACGATTACCATGAGAACGCGGCGAACAGCGCGTGGAACGGCGACTCGATCCAGCTGATGATCGCCAATTCCGACCGCAGCGCCCAGGTCGCGCTCTACAACTACGCGCTCGGCGGCGTCGAAGGCGCCATCGGCGACGTGATCGTCAACCATGAGGCCGGCCCCGGCGGCACCGAAGCGGTCATCTCCCGAAACGCGGTCACCCACAAGACCACCTACGAGATCAAGCTCCCGAAGGCCTCGCTCGGCATCGACAAGCTGGCCGGCGACGTGAAGTTCGGCCTCGGCATGGCCATCAACGACGGCGACCAAGCCACCCCCGGCCAGCGCGGTTGGGGCGGTCTCGGCGCCCACGCCATCGTCTTCGGCAAGTCTCCTTCGGAGACCGCCGAGATCACCTTGCTCAAGAAGAACGACATCGAACCGGGCAAGGAGTTCTACACCGTCGTCCGCGCCCCGAAGCCCGTCGTGCTCGACGGCAAGCTCGATGAATGGACCGGCGCGCCCGTGCTCGCCGACCCGAAGTTCTCCGTCCCCAAGGGTTCCGGACCGAACGGCAAATACGTGCTCTTCGAGGAGTACGCCGGCGGCACCTGGAGCGGTCCGGACGACCAGACCTCGGCGGTCCAGGTCATCTATGACGCGGACAACGTGTACTTCGGCTTCGTCGTGACCGACGATTACCACGAGAACGCGGCGAACAGCGCGTGGAACGGCGACTCGATCCAGCTGATGATCGCCAGCGCCGACCGCTCGACCCAGGTCGCGCTGTACAACTACGCGCTCGGCGGCGTCGAAGGCAGCATCGGCGACGTGATCGTCAACCACGAGGCCGGCCCCGGCGGCACCGAAGCGGTGATCACCCGCAACGCGGCCACCCACAAGACCACCTACGAGATCAAGCTCCCCATGGCTTCCCTCGGGTTGGATTCGCTCGCCGGCGGCACGCAGTTCGGCCTCGGCATGGCCATCAACGACGGCGACCAAGCCACCCCCGGCCAGCGCGGTTGGGGCGGTCTCGGCGCCCACGCCATCGTCTTCGGCAAGACCCCGTCGGAGACCGCGCTCTTCACCTTGAGCAGCGCCAAAGCGAACGACATCGAGCCCGGCAAGGAGTTCTACACCGCCAGCGCGACCGCCAAGCCCATCGTGCTCGACGGCAAGCTCGACGAATGGGGCGGCGTGCCCGTGCTCGCCGATCCGAAGTTCTCCATCCCCAAGGGCTCCGGCGCCTCCGGCACCGGCAAGTACGTGCTCTTCGAGGAGTACGCCGGCGGCACCTGGAGCGGACCGGACGACCAGACCTCCGCGGTGCAGGTCGTGTACGATGCCGACAACGTGTACTTCGGCTTCGTCGTCACCGACGATTACCATGAGAACGCGGCGAACAGCGCGTGGAACGGCGATTCCATCCAGCTGATGATCGCCAGCGCCGACCGGCAATCCCAGGTCGCGCTCTACAACTACGCGCTGGGCGGCGTCGAAGGCAGCATCGGCGACGTGATCGTCAACCATGAGGCCGGCCCCGGCGGCACCGAAGCCGTGGTCACCCGCGATTCGATCAACCACAAGACCACCTACGAGATCAAGCTCCCCGCGTCCTCGCTCGGCATCACGCCGCCGCTCACGCTCGGGACCAAGTTCGGTCTCGGCATGGCCATCAACGACGGCGACCAGGCCACCCCCGGCCAACGCGGCTGGGGCGGTCTCGGCGCCCACGCCATCGTCTTCGGCAAGACGCCTTCGGAGACGGCCCTCATCTCCCTCGGGACTGCGGCGACCGGCGAGGACCGCCTGTTCCTCTCGGCGATCAACCCCGACATCGCGTCCTTCTCGTTCCGCGTGAACGACAAGAGCTCGTCGATCCTCAAGGCCGGCACGGCCAAGCTCACCATCGACGGCACCGTCATCGCCCTCACGGCCAAGCCGAAGGTCGGCGACGCGTCCGATTTCGTCGCCACGCGCGCCACGCCGTTCCCGGTCGGCACCCACTCCTACGCCATCGAGGCCAAGGACACCTTGGGCAACCTGATCAAGGACACGGGCACCTTCATCGCCGCCAATGTCCCCGTGCTCACCGCGGCACATCAAGCGACCGGCGTGAACACCTCCAAGCCGGGCTTCGGATGGCGCGTGTTCCAGAATGAATCCGGCGGTCCCGCCACGCTCGACGAGGCCGAGCTCGCCCTCGTCGGCAAGCTCAAGGACGTCGATGGCAACATCGTCGCCAACGTCGCCGACGCCAACGCCACCGGATCCGCGGTCGGAGCCGGTGCGGCCGCGGCCTCGGGCACCAAGTTCGAGATCGCCACCCTCCTGAACCTGAACCAGACGGGCGGCGACTCCAGCGGCACGTTCTTCCCGGACGACCAGATGCCCGGCATCCCCGGCATCAACGGCACGGATGACGGCATCGCCGCCGAGATCCTCACCTACGTCGACCTGCCGAAGGGCGTGGTCACGTTGGGCGCGACGGTCGACGACGGATTCCGCGCGCTGACCGGTTACCTCGGCACCTCCGAGGCCTTCCTGCTCGCCGAAGGCGGCTCGTCGAACTTCAATTTCTTCGTGCAGGACGCCGGCGTCTACGCCTTCCGCTT
>CANGMH010000144.1 GCA_947454005.1 Verrucomicrobiota bacterium | reverse complement strand
GTTCAAGGTCGGGGTCCGGACAGCGATAAGGCGAGGACGCGGCGAAGCGGGGCGACCACGGAGGCATCGCACGTCCGCGTGCCGGTCGTGGCGAGCCGATTCACGCCCATACCTCCGACGCGCGCAGTTGCTTGAGCAGCAGGTCACCGAGGTCGGTCGCGCTGCTGACGCTGAAGAACCGGATGCCCCGGCCGGCACAGTGCTCGCGCAGGCGCTGGACGTAGTTGGCCACGCTCTGCTGATAGGCCTTCAGCCGGTACTTGCCGAAGGTCACCTCGGTCTCGGCACCGTTCTCGGAATCGATCAAGCGCAGGTCGCCGAAAGTCGTCGGGTCGAGCTCCTCGGGCGCGAGGATCTGGACGCAGTTGATCTGGAAGCCCCGGCCGACCAAGGCGTTCAGCCCGGCCTCGTAGCCCGACGGGTCGAGGAAATCGCTCAGCACGATGGCGACGCCGGATTGCCGGGCCTCCATCGCGCCGCGTTTGAGCGACGCGTTGAGATCGGCGGCGCCGGACGCCGAGAGTGCCGAGAGGTCGCGGAAGAACTGCATCGCCGACTTCTTGCCGCGCACCGACCGGAGGGCGCTGCGATGGGCGAGCTCCGGGTCGCCGCCGACCGCCGCGCGGTCCGGGAACGGAGCCACGGCGACGCGGTCGAAGCCGCACAGGGCCACGTAGCCGATCGCCGCGGCGACCTGGCGCGCGAAGTCGAACTTGGTGGGCGTGCCGAAGTTCATGCTCTCGCTGGCATCGAGGAAGATCCGGACCGGCAGCTCGCGCTCTTCCTCGTAGAGCTTGAGGAACAATCGGTCGAGACGGCCGAAGAGGTTCCAATCGAGGTAGCGCAGGTCGTCGCCGAGGACATAGTTCCTGTGGTCCGCGAACTCCACGCTCAGGCCGCGCGCGCGGCTGCGGCGTTCCCCTTTGATCGAGCTCTTGGCACGCCGCGCCGCGAGCATCTGCACCTGCTCCAGCCGGCGGAGCAGTTCAGGGGTGATGAGGGCGTTCACTCGGGGAAGATGGCTGGCGGAAGCTTGGCGAAGGACCGCGCGCGGACAAGTGATACTTCACGCGCGGTCCCACCCGCGACCTGCGCCCCGGCATGCCACGGGGCAGCGCGTCGGGGACGTGCCTCCTCCGTGCCGTCTCAACCCGCGATCGCGGTCGCGACCTCACCGGGCGCGACCGATCTCTCTTCCCGGGTCTTTAGGTCCTTGATCTTCGCGACGACCGTCCCGTCGGCTCCGCGTTCGAGCCGCACGGTATGGGTCGCGCCGAGCTCGAGGGCGCGTTTGAACTGCTTGTCGCCCTTGGCCGGCGTGAGCGAGTAGTCCGCGGCCCGGCCGGCCTCGCGGAGCTGTTGCACCACGGCGAGCGACGCGACCCTCAACGTCTCGTCCTCGATGAGCACGACGGCGTCCACGGTCCCGGCGAAGGACGGCACCAGCTTCCGGACCTTGAGCAGCTCGGCGAGCACGACGTCGCCCATGCCGAACCCGAGCGCCGGCAGGTCCGCCTTGCCCTCGCTGACCTGCTTCACGAGCTGGTCGTAGCGTCCGCCGCCGGCGATCGCGCGGAACTCGCCCTTCCGGTCGAACGCCTCGAACACGATGCCTGTGTAGTAGGCCAGGCCGCGGATGACCCCGTAGTCCACCTTCACGAACCCGCCGAGCCCGCGGGCGGAAAGGTTGTCGATCACGCTCTGCAACTCGGGCTCCGGGATGCTGGCGGTGATGAACGCCTGCACCTCCTCCAGCTTCACCCCGAGCGGGGCGAGCTTCTCGGCGCTGACCTCCGGACGCTCGCGCTCCAGCTTGTCCACGACCTGGTAGAACTCGTAGGCGCGGGCCGGATCGCCCCCGCGGGCCGCGAAGAACCGCTGCCAGGCCTGCCGGCTGCTGAGGCGGATGACGAAATCCTCGTGCGTCAGGCCGAGCGCGCGCAGCACGTCGATGAGCAGGGCCACGATCTCCGCGTCCGCTCCTGCGTCGGACTCGCCGAAGATGTCGCAGTTGAGCTGGAAGTGCTCCCGGAGCCGGCCCTTCTGCTGCTTCTCATAGCGGAAGAGCTGCGGGAGCGAGAACCACTTGATGGGCTTCTTGTAGGCCCGCTCGGCCGTCGCGACCATGCGGGCGACGGTCGGCGTCATCTCCGGCCGCATCGACACGGCGCGGTCGCCCTTGTCGGCGAAGTTGAAGAGCTGCGCGACGATCTCGGCACCGGACTTGTTGGTGTAGAGCTCGAGCGGCTCGAGCGGCGGGCCGTCGTATTCGCGGAAGCCATACCGGCGCGCGGTCTCGCGCCATCGGCCGAAGATGTGCTGGCGCAGGTCGCAGCTCCACGGCTCGTTGGCGGGCAGCGGCTCGGGGTAGAAATCACGGAAGCCGGGCAGACGGTCGCTCATGTCCGGCCAGCCTACCGGAGACCGGGACGGGTGGAAAACGACGAACTCATCCCGATGGGCAGGTCCGCGCCGATCCACCCCTGTTTGCAGGCGATCCACCCCGCCGGACCTTGCGCCGGAGGGCCGATCGGAGCGTGAATGTCCCCCGCAGCCATGAGCGATCCGTCGTCCAGCCCTTCCGCGCCCAAGAAACGATACGTCCGCGCCGTCGGACCGCGGCTGCGCATCCTGCTGCTGGTCGTGTTCGGCCTGTTCGCGCTGCTCGGGGCGAACTCGGTCTATCTGAGCAGCATCACGTTCCTCACCTGGCTCGACCGCGACAAGGGCGTCTCGTACGAGAACTATTTCTACCAGTTCCAGTTCCTCGCGCACCTCGGGCTCGGGCTGCTGATCGTGCTGCCGGTGGTCGTGTTCGGCCTGGTCCACATGAAGAACACGCACGACCGGCCGAGCCGGCGGGCGGTCCGCGTGGGCTATGCGCTGTTCGCGGTGTCGCTGGCCCTGCTCTTCACGGGCATCGCGTTGATGCGGATCGAGGGCTTCGAGCTCAAGGACCCGCGTCTCCGCGGCGCCATGTACTGGGCGCATGTCGTCACCCCGTTCGCCTGCGTCTGGCTCTACGTCCTGCACCGGTTGGCGGGACCGCGGATCCGTTGGCGGGTCGGGGTCACGTGGGTGGCCGCGGTCGGCGTGGTGGTGGTCGGGATGGTGGCGATGCACCGGCACGATCCGCGCAAGTGGGGCGCCAAGGCCCCGAAGGAGGGCGAGAAGTATTTCCATCCGTCGAGCGCGCGGACCGCCTCCGGCAACTTCATCCCGGCGGCGACGCTGATGAACAACGAGTACTGCCTCGAGTGCCACAAGGACGCCTACGACTCGTGGTTCCATTCGTCGCACCACTTCAGCTCGTTCAACAACCCGTTCTACCTCTTCGCCGTCAACGAGACCCGGCAGGTCTCGCTCAAGCGCGACGGGAACGTCCAGGCGTCGCGCTGGTGCGCCGGTTGCCACGATCCCGCGCCGTTCTTCAGCGGCGCCTTCGACGACCCGAGGTTCGACATGACGAACCATCCGACCGCCCTGGCCGGCATCACCTGCACGGCGTGCCACTCGGTCACCCGGCTCGAAGGCGCGGACAAGGGCTTCCCCGGGAACGGCAACTACACCATCGAGGAGCCGGTCCACTACCCCTTCGCCTTCGCGCCGACCAACTCGTTCGCCTACTTCCTCAACAAACAGCTGGTGAAGGCGAAGCCGGCCTTCCACAAGCGCACCTTCCTCAAGCCGCTGCACAAGACCGCCGAGTTCTGCTCGACCTGCCACAAGGTCGGCCTGCCGTTCGCGGTGAACCACTACAAGGAGTTCCTGCGCGGCCAGAACCACTACGACACCTACCTGCTCAGCGGCGTCTCCGGCGTCAACGCGCGGAGCTTCTACTATCCCGAGAAAGCGAAGCTGAACTGCGCCGAGTGCCACATGCCGCTCGACCGCTCGGACGACTTCGCGGCGCGCCGCAACGGGACCAACGATTTCCGCACCGTCCACGACCATCTGTTCCCGGCGGCGAACACCGGGCTGGCCCATGTGCTCAAGCAGCCCGGGATCGTGAAGCGCCACCAGGACTTCCTGAAGGACTGCATCCGCGTCGACCTCTTCGGGGTCAAGGAAGGCGGCACGATCGATTCGCCGCTGACCGCGCCGCTCCGCCCGCAGGTGCCCAAGCTCAAGCCCGGCCGGACCTATCTGATCGAGGCGGTCGTCCGCACCACGAAGCTGGGGCATCCGCTCACCCAGGGCACGGTCGATTCCAACGAGCTCTGGGCCGAGACCAAGGTCACCGACGCCGAGGGCGAGGTGATCGGCCACAGCGGCGCGCTCGGGCCGCACAAGGAGGTCGACCCGTGGTCGCATTTCATCAACGTCTACATGCTGGACAAGGACGGGAACCGCATCGACCGCCGCAACCCGCAGGACATCTTCACCCCGCTCTACAACAACCAGATCCCGCCCGGCGCGGCCCATGTCCTCCACTACAAGCTCGCCGTCCCGGCCGACCAGCGCGCGCCGGTGACGGTCGAGGTCAAGGTCCACTACCGGAAGTTCGACACCATCTACCTCAACTACGTCCAAGCGAGGGGCTACACCAACGGCCAGCCGTTCCAGCTCACCAACGACCTGCCCATCACGACGCTCGCCAGCGACCGCCTGACCTTCGAGGTCGAGGGCGGCCCGGCCTCGTCGGCCGTCACCAACGCGCCTTCGGCCATCCCGCCGTGGCAGCGCTGGAACGACTACGGCATCGGCCTGTTCCTCAAGGGCGACAAGGGCAGCGAGAAGGGCGAGCTCATCCAGGCCGCCGATGCCTTCGACCACGTCGAGAAGCTCGGCCGCGCGGACGGCCCGCTCAACCTCGCGCGCGTCTATTTCAAGGAAGGCCGCCTCGGCGACGCCGTCGGAGCCCTCCAGCGTGCCAACGACACCAACCGCTTCAGCCCGCCCGGGAACCGCTGGACCATCGCGTGGCTGAACGGACTCGTGGAGAAACAGAACGGCTACCTCGACAAGGCGATCACCGCCTTCACCAGCATCCTCGAGGACCGCTATCCCGAGCTCGAGAAACGAGGGTTCGATTTCAGCCGCGACTACGAGGTCATCAACGAGCTCGGCCAGACGCTCTACGAGCGCGCCAAGGCCGAGCGCGCCGATCCGGAGAAGCAGAAGGCCTTCCTGCGCGCCGCCGTGAAGCGCTTCGAGGACACCCTCGCGATCGATTCCGAGAACGTGACCGCCCACCACAACCTGGCGCAGCTCCACACCCAGCTCGGCGACGAAGCCAAGGCCGCCGCGCACCGCGCCCTGCACGAGCGGTACCGTCCCGACGACAACGCCCGCGACCGCGCCGTCGCCGCCGCCCGCCTCCGCGACCCGGCAGCCGACCACGCGGCGCAGGCCATCGTCATCTACGACCTCCAGCGGCGGATGCGCGGCATGGAAGCGGCGAAGACCCCGGCCCGCGCGATGGCTCCCGCGGCGAAACCGGCCGATGCCGGGCACGCCGGGTCTCCCTGAACCGCCACGGTCCCCTGCCCCGGCGCACCATCCCGTCCCGAGTTTTCCATCCCCAGCCTCCTGGTCCTCAACCGATGAACAATCCCTCCCGGCCCCCGGGCGAAGAAGAAGAAGAGCTGGCACCGCTCGACGATGCGGCCGTCGGCCGCGGGCTGCGCAACTCCGTCATCGCGGTCGTCGCGCTCGCCGTGCTCGGCGGCGGCGCCTTCTTGGTCCTGCGCGGCAGACCGGCCCCGGCCAAGGCCCAGGTCACCCGGCTCGCCGCTCCCCTGGTCGCCGACCGTCCCGTGGCCAAGGTCCCGGACGCCCGGTTCACCGACATCACCGCCTCCGCCGGGATCACCTTCCGCCATGAGAACGGCGCCCATGGCGAGAAGCTGCTGCCCGAGACGATGGGCAGCGGGGTCGCGTTCCTCGATTTCGACGGCGACGGCGCTCCGGACCTGCTCTTCGTCAACTCCACCCAGTGGCCGGGCAAGCTCGCGCCCGGGGCCAAGGCGGCGACCGCCGCGCTCTACAAGAACGACGGCCACGGGAAATTCACCGATGCCACCGCCGGCTCCGGCCTGGACGTGCCGCTCTACGGCATGGGCGTGGCCACGGGCGACTACGACAACGACGGCCGGCCCGATGTCCTCGTCACCGCCATCGGCGGCGCGCGGCTCTTCCACAACGAGGGCGGAGGGAAGTTCACCGATGTCACCGCGGCGGCCGGCGTCGGCGGCGACGCGAAGGACTGGAGCACCGCCGCCGTGTTCTTCGACATGGACAACGACGGCGACCTCGACCTCTACGTCGCCAGCTACGTCCGCTGGTCGCCGGAGATCGACGCGCAGGTCGGCTACAAGATCGACGGAACGCACCGCGCCTACGGCCCGCCGATGAACTTCCAGGGCGCGTTCCCCCGGCTCTACCGCAACGACGGCGGCGGGAAGTTCACCGACGTCTCCGCCGCCGCCGGCGTGCAGGTGAAGAACCCCGGCACCGGCGTGCCCGTCGCCAAGACGCTCGGCGTCTCGGTCATGGACGTGGACGGCGACGGCTGGCCGGACCTCGCGGTGGCGAACGACACCGTGCAGAACCTGCTGTTCCGCAACCGGCGCGACGGCACCTTCGAGGAGATCGGGGCGCTGAGCGGGTTCGCCTTCGACAACTACGGCAACACCCGCGGCGCGATGGGCATCGATGCCTGCCGGTTCACCAAGGACGGCAAGATCGGCTTCGCCATCGGCAACTTCGCCAACGAGATGACCGCGCTCTGCGTCGCCCAGCCGTCGCCCGCCGGCGGCGGTTCCGGGCATCCGCTCTTCTCGGACGAGAGCCTGGGCTGGGGCATCGGAGGACCCAGCCGCGACCCGCTCAAATTCGGCATCTTCTTCTTCGACTACGACCTCGACGGACGCGCCGACCTGCTGAGCGTCAACGGGCACCTGGAGGAGGAGATCTCCAAGGTCCAGCACGGGCAACGATACCGCCAGCCGGCGCAGTTGTTCTGGAACGCGGGCGACGCCGGCTTCGTCGCCGCGACCGCGGACCAGACCGGTCCGGACCTCTTCAAGCCCGCGGTCGGACGCGGCAGCGCCTACGCCGACATCGACGGCGACGGCGACCTCGATGTCATCGCGACCCAGGTGGCCGGCCCGCCGATGCTCCTGCGCAACGACCGCCCTCCCGGCAACCACTTCGTCCGGCTCAAGCTCGTCGGCATCCGCTCGAACCGCGACGCGCTGGGCGCGACGGTGAAGATCACCGCCGGAGGCCGGTCGCAGTGGCGCGAGGTGACGACCACGAAGAGCTACCTCAGCGCGAGCGAACTCCCGGTGACGTTCGGGCTCGGCACCGTCGACAAGGTGGAATCGGTCGAGATCCTCTGGCCCGGTGGCACGAAGCAGACGCTGCCCCGCGTCGCCATCGACACGCTCACCGTGGTCGAGCAGCCGAAATAGGCCGGGGACCGCTGCATCGCCCCCCGCCGGGTTCAAGCGGCGCAAGGCTCGTGCAGGGCGACAAACATCCCGGTGCGTCCTGGCGGGTCCGCGGTCCGTGGAAATCGGGGTCGACGCAAGGAACCGATCGCGTCCTTGCCACCCCGCGCGGACGAACCGGACATCCAGTCCAGCGCCCCCGGCTCCCGCCCTGCGTAGGACCATCTTCCTATGGGTCCTTAACGACTTTTGGGGATAGCGCCGATAGGGATCCCCACTAGCTTCCAATCGGCACCGAACGAAGTCGAAAGACCAGGGCGGTGTCCGACGGACCGCACGGATCGATCCGCACCGATCAGTTGGCACACCGGGAGCTTTTCTCGGGAGCCGGCCCACCGGTGCGAAACCGGAACAGGCCCGCCACGGACAGGAAGGACGCACGGACCGGGAATCCTATGAAAAGCACGCTCCATCGCTCACGAAGCCGACAGGCGTTCACCATGATCGAGATGGTCGGGGTGCTCTCGGTCATCGCCATCCTCGCCGGGCTGCTCGTGCCACGGGTGTTCTCGGTTATCACCTCCGCCAAAGTCAGCGCCGCCACCTTCGGCATCAACACGGTGAAGACCGCCGCGATGATGTACTACGGCAAGTACGGCAAGTTCGGGAACACCAACGGCATCGCCATCGCCTCCACGAACCTCCCGTTCCTCTCCTTCGATTCCTTGGTGCTGCTGCGCGAGGGTTTCTTGGACAAGCCGTTCGACAGCCCCATCGGCTCCGCGTCGGTCCAGCTCGCCCCGGCGGTGGCACCCGCGACGGCCCCGGACGGCACGAACAGCGCCTTCAATCTGGACGGCAACTCGATCTATCCGAACGACACCAGCAACGGCTCGGTCGTCCTGATGGTGCTCCTGAGCAACATATCGCTCGAGGATGCCCGCGAGATCAACCGGAGGATCGATGGATCGAACGCGCTGCTCAGCGAATCCAGCGCCGGCACCGATATCTTGGGCGCGGTGAAATACATCTACTCGGCCGGCGCCCAATCGGGAACGGTCTGCGTGTACTTGGCGCACAAATAGAACGCAGCGACACGGGGACGCTGCTTCAGCAGGGACCGGCGGGACCGGGTCGCCCGCCGTGTGTCGCGGACCTGGGACGCCCCTTCAACGACGCTCGTAGGCCCGTCGGATCGCTTCGGGCGGGACCCCTAGGTTCCATCGCAGGTTGGCCATCGCCATCCGCCAATACGTCCGGAGCACGCCGCGGTCGCGGAAACGCCGGGCCGAGGTCGTGACCACGGTGTCCGCGAGGACCAGCTTGCCGACCCCGCGGAGCGCGCGGCAGAGCTCGTGCTCCTCCATCAGCGGCACCGCCGGGATGCCGCCGATACGCTCCAGGACATCGCGCCGGACGAAGACCGCCTGGTCGCCGTACGCGAACTGGAACACCCGCATCCGCCAAGCGCACCGCGCGCGCGAACCGCGCATCAGCCAGTGGGGATCGCGGAACGCCTTGGAACACGCGCCGCCGACCACCTGCGGATCCGCCAACGCGCCCGCGATGGCCCGGCCCGCGCCGGGCGCGAGCCACGTGTCGGCGTGGAGGAGCAGCACGACCTCCGACGAGGCCGCGCATGCGCCGGCCCGGAGCTGATGCCCGCGGCCCTTCGCTCCGGCCACCACCTTCGCTCCGGCCTGCTCGGCGATCTGTCGCGTCGCGTCCGTGCTGCCGCCGTCGCTGAGGATGATCTCGGCGACCTCCGGGACGGCCCGGGCCCGGAGCAAGGTGGCCGGAAGCTCCGCCGCCTCGTCCAAGGCGGGTATGACGACGGAGATCCTCACGACGCGACGCGCACCGGGCAGCCGCGCCGGGCGCCGGGACGCGGTCTCAGAACTTCACGAGCTTCTCGAGCTCGCGCACCCGGGCCGCGATCTCGGCCTTGGTCGTCTTGGTGGTCCGCGCGAGGCCGAAGCCTTCGCAGCAGAACGACGCGACCACGCTGCCGTGGACGATCGCCCGGCGGAGGTTGGTCTCGATGCTTCCCGACTTCTGCGCCGCGAGATAGCCGATCAGGCCGCCGACGAACGAATCGCCCGCGCCGGTCGGGTCCACGACCTTCTTCAACGGGTACGCCGGGGCGATGAAGACGCCTTTCGGCCCGGACAGGATCGAGCCGTGCTCGCCCTTCTTGATGATCACGTAGCGCGGCCCGAGCTGATGGATCGTGGGCAGCGCGTTGACCACGTTGTCCTCCTCGACGAGCTGCCGCGCCTCGC
>CANGMH010000143.1 GCA_947454005.1 Verrucomicrobiota bacterium | reverse complement strand
GGGCCGGGAGGCTTCGACGGCGGCAAGCCCGGTTTCAGCGACACGCCGCCCGGGAACGGCTACGGCCCCGGGGCCGGGCGTGGCGGCGCCAACAACTGCGACGGCAACACCGGTGCCGGCGGTGGCGGTCATGGAAATTCTGCGGGCTATCCGACCGCGGGCCCGGCCTACGGCAGCGCGTTGCTGGTGCCGGTCATCGGCGGCTCCGGCGGCGGTGGTTCTTCGGGGGCGCCGGGCAACGGCGGCGGCGGTGGCGGAGGGGCGGTCCTCATCGCCTCGAACACCCGGATCGCGGTCGAAGGGACGGTCACCGCCCGCGGCGGGTCCTCAGGCAGTTGCCTCAACGCCGGCAGCGGCGGCGCGATCCGCTTGGTCGCCTTCAAGGTCGAGGGCTCGGGCCGGTTGGATGTCTTGTCCAACGGGAACGGCGGCCAGGGCAGGATCCGCGTGGACACCATCGATCGCAGCGGCCTGCGGTTCGTTTTCCAGGGCGTCTCGTCGGTGGGCGGCAACCTGTTCACCTTCCCCCCCGTGGTGCCCCGCCTCGACACCATCGAGGTGGCGGGCAACGTCCTTCCGGTGGGCAGCGCCCCGGCGACGTTCACTCTGCCGTTCGGCTCCGCGCCCAACCGGACCGTGAAGATCCAGGCCAGCGATTTCGGTCGCAAGGTCCCCATCCGGGTGACCCTGACGCCGGATGCCGGGTCGCCGGTCGTCGTCGACACGGAGATCGACAACTCTGCCGGAGGTCCGACGGTGCTGGAAGTGCCGGTCGTCGTCCCTGTGAACACGCTGGTCACCGTCCACTGTTGGACGCGTTGACCGGACCACGAAGCGCGGCTCGCGGGTCCTGCCGGCCGTTCCCGCGCAAAGATCGGTGCGGGTCATGTCCTCGGCCGAAGCTGCCGTTCGTCGTCTCTCCGGACGAGGAGGGCAGGGGACCGTGGTCCGGCCCGATCCGATGAAGAGGACGACGAACGAAGCTGGTACGACATGAGGACCGAGACGACCGAAGAGCAGGGCGAACGGGAACTGCGGCTGGAACGCGACATCGACGTGCCGGGCGCGAAGCTGTTCCGCGCGTGGACCGAACCGGAACTCTTGGTCCGGTGGTTCACACCCCCTCCGTACGTGACGGTCCGCGCCGAACTCGACGTCCGGCCGGGCGGCACCAACGTCGTCGTGATGCGTGCGCCGGACGGGTCGGAGATGGAGCATCGGGGCGTGTACCTGGAGGTGGTCCCGGGTCGGCGGCTCGTCTTCACCGATGCGTACACCGGCGATTGGGAGCCTTCGGGAAAGCCGTTCATGACCGTTGTGCTCACCTTCGACGATCTCGGCGGCGGACGCACCCGGTACCTGGCGAGCGTGCGGCACTGGACTGTCGCGGACCGCGAAGCGCACGAGGGGATGGGTTTCCACCAAGGCTGGGGCATCGCCACGGATCAGCTTGCGGCGGTGGCGGCGAAGCTCTGAAATCCACTCGTGAAACATCTCCCCACCGTCGCCGGCGCGTTGCTCGGCTTTTTGTTCGTCGCCTCGGGCCTGGTCGTCCTGTTGAAGCTCGCGCCGATGCCACCGCTGCCCGAGGGCAGTCCGGCCGCCCACTTCATGGCCGCCTTCGGGCCGACCGGCTATATGACCTTCGTGAAGGTGCTCGAGGTCGTCGGCGGCCTGTTGGTGGCGGTGCCGCGCACCCGGAACTTCGGCCTGCTGGTGCTCGGACCGATCGTCGTGAACATCCTGGCCTACCACGCGTTCGTCATGAAGGGCGAGGGACTCTTCTCGCCACCGTTGCTCATCATCGCCGGCTTGGCCGCGTATCTCCTCGTGTGCGGGCGCAAGGCCTTCACCGGTCTGGCGAACCGACCTTGAGCTTGGCGGTGCCGTCGGTGGACCGGAAAGATCTTCCTCCTTCCGTGTCCTTCCCGGCCCCCGCCGTTCGTCATCCTGGATGAGAGCCGCACGAAAGAACCCGGAACCCGATATGAGCACACCCCAGAGCCGACGCGTCATCCAACCCTACCTCTTCTTCAACGGCCGTTGCGACGAAGCCCTCGCGTTCTATCGCGGCGCGATCGGCGCCGAGGTGCTGGAGCTGATGCGCTTCAAGGACAGCCCGGAACCGCCGCCACCGGGCATGTTGGCGCCGGGTTTCGAGGAGAAGGTCATGCACGCCGAGTTCCGCGTCGGCGAGACCATGCTGATGGCGGCGGACGGTTGTTCCGGCGAGGCGCCGGGTTTCCAGAGCTTCTCGCTCTCGCTGTCGGTCGGCAGCGAGGCCGAGGCCGAACGGGTGTTCGCCGCGCTCGCCGACGGCGGAAAGGTGCGGATGGCGCTGACCAAGACCTTCTGGTCCCTGCGATTCGGCATGGTCGAGGACCGTTTCGGCCTGGGTTGGATGATCAACGTGCCGGCCTGAGACCTGGACCCCGATCTGGTTCCCCACGATTCCTAATATGGTCATCAAGATCCTCCTCGGCGTCGCGCTCGTGGTCTTCGCCTTCGTCGTCTTCGTCTGGATGCGTCCCGGCGGCTTCCGCGTCGAGCGGAGCGCCACCATCGGGGCGCCGGCGGCCGTGCTGCACGCGCAGGTGGACGACCACCGGAAGTTCGCCGTCTGGAACCCGTTCCTGAAACTGGACCCGGCGGTGAAGAACACCTTCAGCGGTCCGCCGTCCGGTGTCGGCTCGAAGTGCAGCTGGGAAGGGAACCGCGACATCGGAGCGGGCTCGTCGACCGTCATCGAGAGCCGTCCCGGCGAGATCGTCCGCCAACGGATGGATTGGATCCGTCCGATGACCGGCACGGCCACGGTAGATTTCACGTTCAAGCCCGAGGGCGGCAAGACGGTGGTGACCTGGGCGATGTACGGGGAGAACGGATTCATGGGCAAGGCCTTCGGCCTGTTCATCGACATGGACAAGATGTGCGGCACGCAGTTCGAGCAGGGCCTTGCGGACCTCGCCAAAGTGGTCGGCGCCGCTCCGGCCAAGTGACGGCGAGGAAGACGCTCCACGAACTCGCTTTCCCCGATGGAAACCCCGACAAAGCTGCACGAGCACCTCGTCCTCTCCCGTGGCAAATGGGACGCGACGTCTTCTCCGGAGGACATCGAGGCCGCCATCGCGAAGTTCTACGAGTGGTATGAGAGGAACGTCGGGTCCGGCCGCTTCAAGCCCGGCTCGCGGCTGACCACCGGGATCGCGGTCGTCTCGAAGGACGGCATCGTCGTCGACGGACCTTTCGGCGAGACCAAGGAGGTCATCGGCGGCTACTGGTCCATCATCGCCGCCAGCCTCGCCGAGGCCGCCGCCATCGCCGCCGAGAATCCGTGCATCCAGCACGGTCTACGCTTCGAGATCCGTCCGCTCGAAGCCGAACGGGCCTCGGCCTACGTGATGACCAACGAAAGTCCGGCCCGCTGAATCCAACCTGTGGCCAGAAGATCCAGAGCGCCGTCCAAAGCCGCCGAAAGTCTGGTCAACGGCTCAGGCATCGACGACTACGCTAGGAGCCAGATCCCGGAGTTGGCCGCGATCTGCGAGGCACTGCGGATCCACATCGATTCCGTCCTGCCCGGGGCCGCGTCCAGGGTCTGGCACGGGGCGCCCGTCTGGTTCATCGACGGTCATCCGGTCGTGGGTTACTCCATCAAGGCGCGGAAAGCCGCCCTGCTTTTCTGGAACGGCCAGGCGCTCGGCGAACCGGTCCTCAGGCCCGTGGGGAAATTCTTCGCCGCCGAGATGCTGTTCACCTGTGTCCCGGAGATCGACCCGCCGACGATCCGACGACTGCTTCTCGCCGCCGGACAGAACGTCCTCAAGGACCATGGATGCTCTCGCGAGGGTCGAGAAACGAAGACGCACAGATGACCTGCCCCAATAGCTGAACCATGAATCCTCAGAATCCTGTCGGTGAGCATCTGCTCCTCATCCGCGGCACCCACTGGAACCACGGCATGTCCCCGGCCGAACTGCAACGGGTGATGACCGACTTCTACGCCTGGGTCGACGGCCTCGCGCAGCGCGGCGTGCATCTCGGCGCGCAGCCGCTCGTGGAGGAAGGCAAGCTCGTCTCCGGCGCGAAAGGCGCGAGCGTCACCGACGGCGCCTTCGCCGAATCCAAGGAGGCCATCGCCGGATATTTCCGTCTCGCCGTCGCGTCGATCGACGAAGCGGTGGCGATCGCGCAGGCCTGTCCGATCCTGGCCCACGGCGCGCAGATCGAGGTGCGTCCGGTCGCCGATCTGTGCCGTCCGATGGCCGAGGTGGCGGAACGCGAGAAGGAGGCACGATGACGACCGGCACCACCGATCCCCAGCTGCTCGCAGCGATCGCCGACTGGACCGCCGCGTTCCGTGCGAGGGACATCGACCGGATGATGTCGCACTACGGCGACGACATCGTGTTCTTCGACGTGAAACCGCCGTTCCAGACCTGCGGCAAGGCGGCGATGCGCCGCATCTGGGAAAACTGTCTGCCCTTCTTCCCGGAGCGCTTCGACATCGAGCACCGGGACGATCGGATCCTCGTCGACGGTGATCTTGCCGTGGCGCATCGGTTGTTCAGCATCGTCGGCTGGCCGGAGGGACATCCGGGTGCGGGCATGTGGATGCGGGCGACGATCGTCTTCCGCAGACGCGACGGCCGCTGGATCGACGTGCACGAGCACGTCTCGGTGCCGTTCGACCCGATGACCGGGATGGTCGTGACCGACCCCGGGGCGCATCCGCCGCGATGCGATCAGGCGGGGTGAGCGGATCGAAGATGGCGAGGCTGGCGCGGACGTTCGGACACCCGGCATACGGCTCGCAGGCCGGAGGACTCCTTTTGCCGATCCTTGCCATCCGATGGCCGTGGTGAAGACGCGAGGCGAACGGCGAGAACCTGATCAAAGATGAAAATTCCGATCTTCGCTTTACATGCAACCAAATGGTTGCGTGATATCGCCGCAGATGGACGCGGTGTTCAAAGCGTTGGCCGATGAAAGTCGCCGGAAGTTGCTCGACCAGCTCCACAAGAGCAGCGGCCAGACGTTGGGCGAGTTGTGCGGGCATCTCGACATGTCGCGGCAGGCGGTCGCCAAGCATCTGGGATTGCTGGAGACCGCGAACCTGGTGGTCGTGGTCTGGCGCGGACGCGAGAAGCTGCATTACCTGAACCCGGTGCCGTTGCAAGAGGTCCACGACCGGTGGATCGCCAAATACGAACGCCATCGCCTCCAAGCTTTGAGCGACCTGAAGACAGGTCTCGAACACGACAAAAACATAACCGAATAGCATCATGGACAAGCCAGAGTTGGTCTATACGACGTATATCCGTTCGACGCCGGAGAAGGTATGGGATGCCATCAGCAAGCCCGAGTTCACCCGGCAGTATTGGGGCGGCAACGCCAACGTGTCCGATTGGAAACCGGGGTCGAAGTGGCACCACGTCTCCAAAGAGAACGAGACGTGGGTGACCGGTGATGTCGTGGAATGCGTCCCGGCCAGACGTCTGGTCCTGACGTGGGCCGACCCTGACGATCCCAAGGATGTGTCGCGCGTCACCTTCGAGATCGAGCCGATGGAAGACGTGGTGCGTCTCATCGTGACCCACGACGACTTCAAGACCGGTTCGGAGATGGCCGGCAAGGTCTCCCAAGGTTGGCCGCGTGTGCTTTCCAGCCTGAAATCGTTCCTGGAGACCGGGGCCGCCCTGAAGATCCTGTGCAAAGGATAGGAGCCATCGGTGGATGACGTCGGACCCAGCGCCCGCGCCGGAGAGATCGCCGCCGATCTCTTCCGGCGCGAGAGCGCCCGGCTGGTGGCGATGCTCGCCGGACAGTTCGGCACGCACCGGCTGCAGCTCGCGGAGGACGTCGTGCAAGAGGCGCTCGTCCGTGCTTTGCAGACATGGCCCTACCAGGGCGTGCCCGACAATCCGGCCGCGTGGTTGACCCGGACCGCGCGGAACCTCGCGCTCGACCATCTGCGCCGTGAGCAGAACTGGCGCGAGAAGGAGGAGGGCATCGTCCAGGAGCACGACCGCTGGACCGGCGCGTCCAGAGCGCGCGAGGAGAGCCCCGACACCTTCGCCGACGACACGCTGAGGATGATGTTCGTCTGTTTCCATCCGCAGCTGTCGGCGGAGGCGCAGACCGCGCTCGCGCTGCGGACGCTGTGCGGCTTCAGCGCCGCGGAGATCGCCGCCGCGTTCCTCACCAGCGAGGCGGCGGTCGCGAAACGTCTCGTGCGCGCTCGTCAACGCATCCGCGAGCTCGCGGTGCCGTTCGTCGTCCCCGGGCCCGACGAGCTTCCTGCGCGCCTCGACGGCGTGCTGGCGACGCTCTACCTGCTGTTCAACGAGGGCCACAAAGCATCTTCCGGGGAACTCCTGGTCCGGGCCGGGCTGTGCCACGAGGCCATCCGGCTCGCGGAGATCCTGGCCGACCATCCGGTCACGGGCCGTCCCCGTACCCACGCGTTGTTGGCGCTGATGCTGATGAACGCCGCCCGTCTGCCTGCCCGGACGAGCGAGGCGGGGGTGTTGCTGCGTCTGAAGGAGCAGGACCGAAGCTTGTGGGACGGCTCGATGATCCGGCGCGGCGTCGTGCACCTCGGACTTGCGGCGGCCGGCGACGAGCTGAGCCAGTACCATCTCGAAGCCGGCATCGCCGCCTGCCACGGCACGGCCGCCGATTGGGCGTCCACCGATTGGCAGCGGATCTTGGGGCTCTATGACCGGTTGGCCGAGATGACGCGCTCACCGGTCGTCGCGCTCAACCGCGCGGTCGCGGTCGCGCGCGTCCACGGACCGCAGGCCGGACTGGATGCTCTGGAACCGCCCGCCGTGCGCGGTCCGTTGCGCTCCTACCATCTCCTCCATGCGGTGCGGGCCTCCTTTCTCGGCGAACTCGGCCGGTCCGAGGAAGCGCTCGCCGACCTGCGGGAGGCCGATGCGCTGGCCTCGTTGCCTGCCGAGAAGGAGTTCATCGCGAATCGGATCGAGGAGTGCCGGCTGCGCTGTCCGCCCGCATCCGGGCGCTGAGATGGCGGGACGGCGAGACGTGTCGTGCCGGAACGAGCACGGTTCTGCTGCGGGATCGACAAGACGGTGGAGGGTCTGATCGTCTTGCGGTCCTTCTTCGGCCGACCTGCGCGACGACGCGCGGTCGATGATCCGGGGGAGACGCTCTGCTTTGTCCGATCTCGAACCTCAATTCAAAGGCTGGTCCAAACCGGGTCCACCGCCCGCCGGGACCGCCGCGTCGGGGCCGCCGGCGCCGGGCGAGACGCTCGACGCCATCAGCGGGCACTTCCGGCTGTTCCAACTGAGCGACGGCCATCGCTTCTCGACCGACGACATCCTGACGGCGTGGTACGGAACGACCTGGTGCCCGTCGGCGCGGACGGCACTGGACCTGGGCAGCGGCATCGGGACGGTCGGGATGATCGTGGCGTGGAGGCTGGCGGGGGCGCGGTTGGTCACGATCGAGGCGCAGGCGGACAGCGTGGCGCTGGCCCGGCGATCGGCGCGGTTCAACGGAGTGGAGGACCGCTACGAGATCCGCCAAGGCGATCTCCGCGATCCGGCGGTCCTCCGGGCCGACGAGACCTTCGACCTCATCACCGGCAGCCCTCCGTATTTCCCGACCGGCACCGGTGTGGAGAGCCTGCATCCCCAGAAGCTCGCCTGCCGTTTCGAGCTGCGCGGGACCGTGGCGGATTACTGCGCCACCGCGGCGAGACATCTGGCCCCGGGAGGGTTCTTCGCCTGCGTGTTCCCGACCGATCCGGCGCAAGCCGCGCGCGTCGAGGCCGGCGCACGCGAGGCGGGATTGGTCGTGGTGCGGCGCAGGCCGGTGGTCTTCCGCGAGGGCGACCCGCCCTTGGTGGGGCTCTTCGGAATGATGCGGGCGGCGGACCTGCCCGGATGGTTCCGGGGCCGGACCTGGGTGGAACCGGATCTCGTCATCCGGGCGCGGGACGGCAAGATCCATCCCGAGTATTCGGCGGTGAAGCTCTCGATCGGCTTCCCGCCTTGAGTCCTTGCGCGGCGGGCCCTGGTCAGCGGACGCCCTTCACCCGCAGCTTCGCGCCGTAGAGGCCCGTGCTGGCGGTGATGAAGAGCAGGTCGCGGTCCTTGCCGCCGAAGGTGACGTTGGCGGTCCAAGGCTCCGGAACGTCGAGGTGGTCGATCTGCTTGCCCGTCTTGTCGAAGACGGTGACGCCTTTGCCGGTGAGGTACACGTTGCCCTCGGTGTCGATGGTCATGCCGTCGGAACCCAGGCCGCAGAAGAGGCGCTTGCCGGTGAGCGAACCGTCCGGCTCGACGGCGTAGGCGTAGGTCTTCCCGGCGCCGATGTCCGCGACGTAGAGCGTCTTGCCATCGGGCGTGCCGATGATGCCGTTGGGCTGCTTGAGGTCGGACGCGACGCGCTTCACGTCCTTGCGGTCGGCGGAGAGGAAGTAGACGTGCTGGCCGTCCTGCTGCATCGCCGGCGAGCGTTTCCAGTAGGGGCGCGGATAGAGCGGGTCGGTGAAGTACAGCGCGCCGTCGGGCCGGATCCAGAGGTCGTTCGGGCCGTTGAGGGCCTTTCCGCCGAACTCTTTGACGAGCACGGTGGTCTTGCCGTCCGGAGCGACCGACCACAGCTGGTTCTCCTCGTCGGAGCAGGTGAGCAGGTTGCCGTCCTTGTCGAAGTAGGTGCCGTTGGCCCGGCCGCTCGGCGACAGGAACGTGGTGACCCGCTCGTCGGAGACGCTCCACTTGTGGATGCGGTCCTCCGGTTGGTCGGTGAAGTACACGTTGCCCTCCTTGTCGGCGGCGGGACCTTCGGTGAATTTGAAACCGCCCGCGAGCCTCTCGACCTTCGCGCCCGGAGCAAGCAGGCCCTCCGCGGCGGCGGCGAGCACCGGGGCCAAGGACAACAGGACGACGAGAGCGGGCGTGGATGGACTCATTCTGGTGGCAGGATTAAGCGGACCGGCGGGGAGGGGCTCAACGACTCTTTCGTGAAATCCGGGCGCGGTTCACGCCTTGACGAACAGCGCGAGCGACGCGGTGTAGCCGTGGAGGAAGTTCTTCCCGCCGACCGGCCCGAGCTCGCCGTTGCCGAAGAACCCGGCGACGGGCAGGGGGCCGAGCATCTCCTGGATGAGGCCCGCGTCGTGGTCGGGCTTGCCGAACAGGCGCTGGCCGCGTCCGTTGCAGACGCAGAGCACGCCGCCGTAGACCGTGCTGTCCGCGAGCCGCTGCCGCGCCTCGGTGAGCGAGGCGACCAGGTCCTCGGTGGCGGTGGCGGCATCACGCCGATGGAACTGGATCGTCTGCCCCGTGCGCGGCTGGGCGCCGACGGCGATCACGCCGTTCTGCGGGTCGGCGCCGAGCAGGTTGCGCACGAGGAAATCCCCGCGGCGGAACTCGTCATGGTACTCGTCGCCCGCGAAGCCGACGAAGAGGTTGCCCTGCGAACGGCGCTGCTCGTCCTTCGGCAGCGCGTTGAAGGTGTCCACCAGCACGTGGTAGGCGGGGCGGTTGGCGATCTGCAGGATGTAGTTCCGGTCGGACTTGGTGATGGTCCACGGCGCGCCGATGGGGGTGCAGCCCTGCGATGTCACGCTCACGAGCTTCACGTCGCCGCCGATCGCCACGCCGACGGCTCCTTCTTCGAAGACCTCTCCGTCGAGGTACACCTGCGTGCGCTGCTCCTGCATC
>CANGMH010000142.1 GCA_947454005.1 Verrucomicrobiota bacterium | reverse complement strand
CGGACCGGCCGGTCCCGCGGGAGCGACGGGCCCGTCGGGCCCGACGGGTCCGGCCGGAGCGCGTGGTCCGACAGGAGCTTCGGGGACGAACGGGATGGCAGGGGCGCCCGGCGCCGCCGGTGCAGCGGGCACCAACGGACCGACGGGGATCCCCGGCACGAACGGTCTCGCCGGCGCCATCGGTCCGATCGGTCCGAAGGGCGCGGCTGGAGCGATCGGCCTGTCCGGGACGAACGGCGTGCCAGGTCTGGACGGCATCGCAGGACGCGACGGCTCGCCAGGAATCGCCGGAGCGGTCGGTCCGATTGGCGCGACAGGATTGCCTGGCGCCATCGGTCCTGCAGGCCCTCTCGGGCTCACCGGTGCCGTCGGTCCGATTGGCGCGACGGGATTGCCTGGTTCCATCGGCCCAGCGGGTCCTCTCGGACTCACCGGCGCCATCGGCCTCGCCGGAGCTAACGGTTCGACCGGCGCCACGGGACTCTCCGGCCCTGCCGGACTCAATGGCGCTACCGGCGCCACGGGGCTCACCGGCGCTATCGGTCCCGCAGGACCGCTCGGACCCATGGGGCCCGCCGGAGGCATCGGTCTGACCGGCGCGGCCGGAGCAATCGGTCCGATCGGCGCGCTTGGTTCCGTCGGTCCCGCAGGCCCTCTCGGGCTAGCCGGCGCAACTGGCCCCACCGGTGCCATCGGTGCCCCCGGACCCTCCGGTCCCATTGGTCTCACCGGTTCCATCGGTCCTGCCGGTCCTCTCGGTCTGACCGGCGCATCTGGCCTCACCGGATCCATCGGACCCGCAGGCCCTCTCGGGCTCACGGGACCCGCAGGAGGCATTGGTCCCGTCGGGCCGATCGGTCTGACCGGTGCCTCGGGCCTCACCGGCGCTGCTGGACTCAATGGTGCTATCGGTGCCGTCGGTCCCGCAGGTCCTCTTGGTCTCACCGGTGCGACGGGATTGACCGGATCCATCGGCCCCGCGGGTCCCCTCGGACTCACGGGACCCACTGGCGGCATCGGTCCAATCGGACTCACCGGCGCCTCGGGCACTATCGGTGCCGTCGGCCCTCAAGGCTCGATCGGCCTGAGTGGCGCAACCGGACTCGCCGGAGCGATCGGTCCAATCGGCCCCACGGGATTGCCCGGCGCCATCGGACCCGCGGGCCTTCTCGGACTCACGGGAGCCGCAGGAGGCAGCGGCCCCATCGGGCCGATCGGCCTGACCGGTGCTGGCGGACTCAATGGTGCTATCGGGGCCACCGGACCTGCCGGTTCCATCGGCCTCGCCGGCCTAACCGGTTCAACCGGTGCCGTCGGTCCTCAAGGTTCGATCGGTCTGACCGGTGCCACGGGCCTCACCGGCGCTGCTGGACTCAATGGCGCTATCGGTCTGACCGGCGCGGCCGGACTCAACGGCGCTGTCGGTGCGACCGGGCCTTCGGGTTCCATCGGCCTAACCGGTTCGACCGGTGCCGTCGGCCCTCAGGGCTCGACTGGCTTGACCGGCGGGACGGGATTGACCGGTGCCACCGGTCCCGTAGGCCCTCTCGGTCTCACGGGACCCGTCGGCGGCATCGGTCCCATCGGACTCACGGGCACCGCAGGCGCTATCGGTGCCGTCGGCCCTCAAGGCTCAATCGGCCTGACCGGCGCAACCGGACTTGCCGGAGCGATCGGTCCAATCGGCCCCACGGGCTTGATCGGAGCCACGGGACTCGCGGGTGCCGCGGGACTCAACGGCGCTATCGGTGCCACCGGACCTTCCGGTTCCATCGGCCTCACCGGCTCGACCGGTGCCGTCGGTCCCCAGGGCCTAATCGGTCTGACCGGCGGGACGGGCTTGACCGGCGCCATCGGCCTCACCGGCTCAACCGGTCTGACCGGCGCCATCGGTCCCGCAGGTCCGCTCGGTCTCACGGGACCCGTCGGCGGCATCGGTCTTATCGGACTCACGGGCACCGCAGGCGCTACCGGACTCGCCGGAGCAATCGGTCCAATCGGCCCCACGGGACTCGCGGGTGCCGCTGGACTCAACGGTGCCACCGGACCTTCCGGCTCCATCGGCCTGACGGGTTCGACCGGTCCCGTCGGCCCTCAAGGCCCGATCGGCCTGACCGGCGGGACGGGCCTCACCGGCGCCATCGGTCCCGCTGGCCCTCTCGGCCTGACCGGGGCCACAGGGCCTACCGGCGCCGCCGGACTCAACGGTGCCGTCGGCCCTCAGGGCTCGACCGGTGCCATCGGTCCCGCTGGCCCTCTTGGGCTCACCGGTGCCACGGGCTTGCCTGGTTCCATCGGCCCAGCGGGTCCTCTCGGTCTCACCGGACCGGCCGGCAGCACCGGTCCTCTCGGCCCCACCGGTGCCGTCGGTCCGATTGGCGCGACGGGATTGCCTGGCGCCACCGGACCTTCCGGTTCGATCGGCCTCACCGGCGCCATTGGACCCGCGGGCCCTCTTGGACTCACGGGACCCGTAGGAAGCATTGGCCCTCTCGGGCCGATCGGCCTGACCGGCTCCATCGGTCAGGCAGGCCCTCTCGGGCTCACCGGTGCCTCCGGCTTGCCCGGTTCCATCGGACCCGCCGGCAGCATCGGTCCCGCAGGCCCTCTCGGGTTGACCGGTGCCATCGGACCCACAGGCCCTCTCGGGCTCACCGGTGCCACGGGCTTGCCTGGTTCCATCGGCCCAGCGGGTCCTCTCGGTCTCACCGGCCCCGTCGGCGGCATCGGTCCCATCGGACTCACGGGCGCAATCGGTCCAATCGGCCCCACGGGCTTGATCGGAGCCACGGGACTCGCGGGTGCCGCTGGACTCAACGGTGCCACCGGACCTTCCGGCTCCATCGGCCTGACGGGTTCGACCGGTCCCGTCGGCCCGATCGGCCCGACCGGCGGGACGGGCCTCACCGGCGCCATCGGTCCCGCTGGCCCTCTCGGCCCGACCGGGGCCACAGGGCCTACCGGCGCCGCCGGACTCAACGGTGCTATCGGCGCGACCGGCCCTTCCGGTTCCATCGGACCCGCCGGCGGCATCGGTCCCATCGGACTCACGGGCGCCGCAGGCACCATCGGTGCCGTCGGCCCCCAAGGCCCGATCGGCCTGACCGGCGCAACCGGGGCCGATGGAGTCCCCGGGGCCACGGGGCCGACCGGCGCGACAGGACCGGCCGGGCCGGGCGGGTCGTCGCAGTACGCGCAGATTTTCAATCTCAGCGCGCAGGTCGTGGCGGTCGACGCCTCGGTGACGTTCACCGACAACGGCGTCCGCACCGCGGGCATCACCCACGTGCTCGGCAGCGCGTCCATCGTCGTCGTCAATGCCGGCGATTATGTCGTCGGCTTCACGGTGTCCGGGACGGAGCCCAACCAGTTCGCGTTCTTCGTCAACGGCGTGGTCGCAGCCGGCACCACCTTCGGATCCGGCGCCGGCACGCAGCAGAACTCCGGACAATCCATCCTCACCCTGGGCGCCGGGGCCGTGCTCACGCTCCGCAACCACACCTCGGCCGCTGCCGTCACCTTGGCCGCCGCGCCGCCCATCGGAGGCACCTCCGCGGCGGTCAACGCCTCGGTGCTCATCCAGCGGCTGAACTGACCGGACCTCTCCCCTCATGGACCACGCACCCGATCTGCTGCGGAAGCTGGACGCCTATTGGCGGGCGGCGAACTACCTCTCGGTCGGGCAGATCTATCTGCTCGCGAACCCGCTGCTCCGCGAACCGCTCACGCTCGCGCACATCAAGCCCCGTCTGCTCGGCCACTGGGGCACCACACCGGGTTTGAACTTCATCTACGCCCACCTCAACCGCCTGATCGTGGAGAGCGACCTCGACGTGCTCTTCGTCGCCGGCCCCGGACACGGCGGACCCGGGGTCGTCGCCAACACCTACCTCGAAGGCACCTACAGCGAGGTCTATCCGGCGGTCTCGCAGGATTCGGCCGGGATGGCGCGCCTGTTCAAGCAGTTCTCCTTCCCAGGCGGCATCCCGAGCCATGTCTCTCCCGGCACGCCCGGATCGATCCACGAGGGCGGTGAGCTCGGCTACTCGTTGTCGCACGCGTTCGGCGCGGCGTTCGACAACCCCGACCTGCTCGTCGCCTGCGTGGTCGGCGACGGCGAGGCGGAGACCGGGCCCTTGGCCACCAGCTGGCACTCCGACAAGTTCCTCAACCCCGTCCGCGACGGCGCGGTCCTGCCCATCCTGCATCTCAACGGCTACAAGATCGCCGGCCCGACCGTGCTGGCCCGGATCCCGCGCGAGGAGCTCGACGCGCTCTTCATCGGGCTCGGCTACGCGCCGCACCACGTCGAGGGCGAGGACCCGATGACGATGCACGCGCTCATGGCCTCCACGCTCGACACCGTCGCCGAGGAGATCCGGCGCATCCAGGTCGAGGCGCGGACCCACGGCTTCAAGAAGCGTCCGCGCTGGCCGATGATCATCCTGCGGTCCCCGAAGGGCTGGACCGGTCCGAAGCACGTCGACGGTCTGCGCACCGAAGGATCTTTCCGTTCGCACCAGGTGCCGATGGGCGACATGCGGCATCCCGGGCACCTGGCGGTGCTCGCGGGATGGCTGGAGAGCTATCGGCCGCAGGAGCTCTTCGACACCGACGGCCGGCTCGTGCCCGAGCTCGCCGCGCTGGCGCCGCGCGGCGAACGGCGCATGGGCGCGAACCCGCACGCCAACGGCGGCCTGCTGCTGCGCGACCTGCGGATGCCGGATTTCCGCGACCACGCCGTGGACGTCCCCTCGCCCGGCGCCATCGATGGCGAGGCGACGCGGGTCCAGGGCGGGTTCATCCGCGACATCGTGCGCCTGAACCCGGCGAACTTCCGCGTGTTCAGCCCGGATGAGACCACCTCGAACCGTTGGGGCGCGGTCTTCGAGGTCACCGACCGCTGCTCCACCGCGGAGATCCACGACGACGACGAGGACGTCGGCCCGGACGGACGGGTCATGGAGATGCTGAGCGAGCACCAGTGCGAAGGCTGGCTCGAAGGCTACCTGCTCACCGGCCGGCACGGGTTCTTCAGCTGCTACGAGGCCTTCATCCACATCGTCGACTCGATGTTCAACCAGCACGCCAAATGGCTGGACGTCGCCAATGGGATCCCTTGGCGGCGGCCAGTGGCCTCGCTCAACTACCTGCTCTCCTCCCACGTGTGGCGACAGGACCACAACGGCTTCAGCCACCAGGACCCCGGGTTCATCGACCACGTCGTCGACAAGAAGGCCCGCGTGGTCCGCGTCTATCTGCCGCCCGACGCGAACACGCTGCTCTCGGTCACCGACCACTGCCTCCGCAGCCGCGGCTACGTGAACGTCGTGGTCGCCGGCAAACAACCTTCGCCGCAATGGCTGCACCTCGACGCCGCGGTGGACCACTGCGTCGCCGGGATCGGGACCTGGGCCTGGGCCGGCAACGAGCGCGACGGAGGACCCGACGTCGTGATGGCGTGCGCCGGCGACGTGCCGACGCTCGAGACCTTGGCCGCCGTGTCGATCCTGCGCGACCATCTGCCGGAGTTGAGGGTCCGCGTGGTCAACGTCGTCGACCTCATGCGTCTCCAGCCGAGCAGCGAGCATCCGCACGGGCTGGACGACGCCGCGTTCGACGCGCTCTTCACCGCCGACAAGCCGGTCATCTTCGCCTTCCACGGCTATCCGTCGCTGATCCATCAGCTGACCTACCGCCGCACCAACCACGACGAGATCCACGTCCGCGGATACAAGGAGGAAGGCACGGTCACGACGCCGTTCGACATGACGGTGCTGAACGACATGGACCGCTTTCACCTGGTGATGGACGTCATCGACCGCGTGCCGGTGGCCGGTCCTGGAGCCCAGGAGCTCCGGCGCCGGCTCGTCGAGAAACGCGCCGAGCACCGGCGCTACATCGACGAGCACGGGCAGGACCTGCCGGAGATCCTCGGCTGGCGGTGGGGTGTCCACGGACATCCGCTCACGCCGCAGGACGCGGCGTGAGGCCCGGCCTCCCCGTCGCGCACGGAGCCGGATCGGCACGGCCGATCCGGCGTCGGAGCTTGGCGGCCCGACACCGCCCCGGGCCGTTCACTCCTTGATGCTGATGTTGTTCTGGACCTCTTTCACATTGGCCACTTTTCCGGCGAGCTCGCCGGCGCGCGTCTTCTGGTCGCGGCTGTTCACGAAACCGCTGAGCTGCACGACGCCCTTGAACGTCACCACGTTCACGTCGTCGTATTTGAAGCGCGTGTCGGCGCCCAAGGCGCTCTTCACGTCGGACGAGAGGCCGTGGTCGTCGATGACCTCTCCGGTGCTCTGCTTGTAGCGGCTGCCGGTGGTGCAGCCTGTCGGCCCGGAGAGGAGCGGGATGGCGCACAACGCGGCGGCGAGGGCCCAGGTGCGGAGCATGTGGCTGGAGGAGTTCGTGGAGTTTCGCATGATGTTCTTTTTGGTGGAGTCCGGAGTTCCGCGGTCCCGCATCGACCACGGTCGTGGTCGTCGCGGGAGCGGACCCTGAAGATCACATCCGTGGCCCGCCCCGACCATGGGGTCTTCACCCCGCGCCGGGCATCTCCCGGCCGCATCTCATACGGGCTAGACCCCATGTCAGGAGGCCGCGCCGGAACCTAGCTTCTCGGAGCTGACAGCGGGTCCCGCTCACCGGATGGATCCGGCGAGACCGCCGAAGGGACCGCTCCGACAGCTTCAAAAGACCTCAGGAGACGAACGCCATGCTGCACAACACCAAAGAACTCTACGGCCTCAAGCTCACCGCGACCGACGGCGAGATCGGCCACGTGAAGGACTTCTACATCGACGACAAGTCGTGGGCCGTCCGCTACATCATCGTCGACACCGGCACCTGGTTGAGCAGCCGGCTCGTGCTGCTCTCGCCGCGGACCTTCGGCAAGCTCGACACCGCCGCCAAGTGCCTGCGCGTCGAGCTCACCAAGAAGCAGATCGAGGACAGCCCCTCGATCGACACCCATCTCCCGGTCTCGCGGCAGTACGAGCAGGAGTACTACCGCTACTACGGTTGGCCCGGCTACTGGGAAAGCACCGGCTTCTGGGGCGTCTCCGATTATGCGCCGATCTCGCCGATGGCGGCGCCGGACAGCCAGGCCCACCACGGCCACAACCAGCGCGAGGACATCCATCTGCGGAGCGCCAAGGCGGTCAACGGCTACGCCATCGAAGCAACCGACGGCACGCTCGGTTCGGTGAGCGGCTTCATGGTCGACGACCATGAATGGATGGTCCGCCAGATCGCGATCGAGACCGGCCACTGGTACTCGGGCAAAGAGATCCTTCTCCCGCCCAGCAAGGTCGAGCGCATCAGCTACAGCGAGTCCAAGATGTTCGTCGACCTCACCAAGGCGGACCTCGAGCGGACCAAGGAGCACGCGGTCGCCCGGGCGGCCTGATCCAACGGCCTTCGGGACGGATCCGCGGAGCGGATCCGTTCCGAAGGCCGAGACCTTCCGCCACCCGGACATCCTCTTCACATGCAGACCACATCCTCCGACGACCAAGGCGCAACCGGTCCGGCAACGCGGGAGATGGTGCATCGCCGCACGCACGAGATGGCGGTCAGCGCCGGCCGCTCGCGGACGCAGATCACCCACTCCGACTATCTCCGGGCGCGGCGCGAGCTGACCGGCGAGTCCGAATTCTCCCGCCAAGACTCGGTGCTCGACGGCGCGGTGAAGTGAGTTCGGTCGCCGGCCCGGGAGCGTGAGAAGCACATCGCGGTGCTCCATCCGGCCCTTACGGCAATATACGGGTTCCACCCCATATCCGAAGGCGGCGGGACCGGGCGACGTTCGACGGCTGCTGATGCCGCGCCGACGAGGCGGACCGACCGAACAAAACCATCGCATCGCAAAGCCTGTCGCCATCCTATGGCAGCTATGGACGAAAAGGCATCGCGCGCGGTTCCAAGGACCATGAAACGCCCATCGAAGACGGCGCCCCGGGCGAATCGGGTCGCCGCGGCCGCCTCCGCGGCCGCCCCGGCGTCCGTGGCCGTCGTCGGCATCGGCGCCTCGGCGGGCGGACTGGAAGCGTTGGAGCAGTTCCTCGCGCGCTTCCCGCCGCAGAGCGGGCTGGCCATCGTCATCGTCACGCATCTGGACCCCACTCGCAAAGGCATCATGCCCGAGCTGCTCCAACGGGTCACGACGATGGAGGTCCTGCAGGTGAAGGACCGCGCGCGCGTGCGTGCCGGCTGCGTGTATGTGATCCCGCCCGACAAGGACCTGGCGCTGCTCCACGGCGTGCTCCACCTGATGCCCCCGGCCGCCCCTCGCGGCCTCCGGCTACCGATCGACTCCTTCTTCCGCTCGCTCGCGCAGGACCAGCAGGAACGCAGCATCGGCGTGGTCCTTTCCGGCATGGGCTCCGACGGCACGCGGGGACTGCGGGCCATCAAGGAGAAGGCGGGCGTCGCGCTGGTGCAGGCGCCGGCGAGCGCGAAGTACGACAGCATGCCGCGCAGCGCGATCGATGCCGGTCTGGCCGACATCGTCGCGCCCGCCGACGAGTTGCCGGACCGGATCATCGCCCACCTCCGGCGCACGCCGCCGGTCGCGAGGACGGAAACGGCCCTGGAGGACACGGCCCGGGGCGCGCTGGAGAAGGCGATCATCCTGCTGCGCACCCGCACCGGCCATGACTTCTCGCTCTACAAGCAGAACACGCTCCACCGCCGGATCGAGCGCCGCATGGGCGTCCATCAGATCGGCAAGATGGACGGCTACGTCCGCTACCTGCAGGAGAACCCGCAGGAGCTGGACCTGCTCTTCAAAGAGCTCTTGATCGGCGTGACCAAGTTCTTCCGCGACACGGCCGCATGGGAGCAGTTGCGCACCGAGGCGATCCCGGCGCTGTTGGCGGAGCGACCGCCCGGCCGCGGCCTGCGGGCGTGGGTGCCCGGCTGCTCCACCGGCGAAGAGGCCTATTCCTTGGCGATGGCGTTCAAGGAGGCCGTCGAGCGGGTCCAGCCCAAGGGAGATTTCTCGCTGCAGATCTTCGCCACCGACCTGGACCGCGACGCGATCGACAAGGCGCGGAAGGGCTTCTTCCCGGAGAACATCGCGGACGACGTGTCGGAAGAGCGGCTGAAGCGGTTCTTCGCCAAGGAAGATCGCGGCCACCGGGTGCGCAAAGAGATCCGGGAGATGGTGGTCTTCGCGCCGCAAGACCTCATCCTCGACCCGCCCTTCACCAAGCTGGACATCCTGAGCTGCCGCAACCTGCTGATCTATCTCACCGGGGAGGTGCAGAAGAAGCTGATGCCGATGTTCCACTACAGCCTCGAACCCGGCGGCATCCTGTTCCTCGGCAGCGCGGAGGCGATCGGTGACCACACCGACCTCTTCACCCCGCTCCACGGCAAATCACGGCTCTTCCGGCGGACCGGATCCGTCCTGCGTCCCGAGTCGGTCGTCTTCCCGTCGTCCTTCACCCGGTCCAGCCCGGCCACCGCGCCCGGGGCCGGTCCGACGCCCCGGGCGCCGGCCAGTCTCCAGTCCATGGCGGATCAGCTGGTGCTGCAGCGTTACGCTCCCCCCGCCGTCCTCACCAACGGCAAAGGCGACATCTGCTACGTCAGCGGCCGGACCGGCCGATATCTCGAACCCGCCGCGGGCAAAGCGAACTGGAACGTGTTCGCCATGGCCCGGGAAGGGCTGCGCCACGGTCTGGGCGACGCCTTCCAGAAGGCGCTCCGGGAAAAGCAGGGAGTGACGTTGCGCGGGCTCACCGTCGGGACCGAAGGCGGCACGCAGCG
>CANGMH010000141.1 GCA_947454005.1 Verrucomicrobiota bacterium | reverse complement strand
GCCGAACGGCCGCCGTACACGTTGTAGCCGTCGATGGTCCTGTACCGCGAATGCCACACCGAGTTCTTCTCGTTGATCGAGGCGCGGAGCTTCTCGTAGTCCTTGGACGGCGCGGCTTCGCCGAAGAGCCCCTTGAACAGGAACGGTGCGAGCGCCTTGTTTCCCGCCTCGGTCAGCAGATAGCCGTTCACCGTCAGGGACCGCCCCTGCTTCGCGGCTTCCAGATACAACGAGCGGGACGGGCCGAAGAGGTCCACGAACTGCACGTCGTTCGCCCGCGCCACCTCGGCGATGGCCGCGGCGTAGATCGCCAGGTTGGCGTTGTTCGCGGCCGGGTCCTGGAAATTGGGGTCCTGGTGCTTCTCGTTGGCGACCGGCGAGAACAGCACGACGCGCGGCGCGCCCTTGCCCGAGAAGTCCAGGGAGCGCAGATGCTTCAGGTACCCCTCGAGGTCGGTCTTGAACTTCGCGACGCCCGTCGGGCCGTTGAACGATTCGTTGTAGCCGAAGAACGCGAGCACCACGTCCGCCTGCACCTTCTTCAGCCACTCGTCCGGCGTGCCGAAGTTCTCCGAGCGGTGCCGGAGCACGACCTCGTCGCCCGCGGCGGCGAGATTGCGGAAGACGAGCTGGTGCCCGGCGAATTTCGTCTGCACCAGCGTCTCGAAATGGCCGTCATGCTGCATCCGGTCGGGCAGCGCGTTGCCGACCAAGGCGATGTGGTCGCCGGGTCGGAGGTCGAGTTTCGAGGGCGGTTCGGCGTTGGCCACGAACGCCGCGAGAGCGGCGACGAGCCCGAGGATCTTGGGGATGGGACGCATGTGGTGGAGGGAGACTATGGGGCCGGCCCGCGCTCTGGAAGCGTCGAATGCCCGGCTTTGCGGTAGGCGGACGCCCCGAGGCACGATGTATTCACCCGGGGATCGCCCCGGCGATCGCGGCGCCTCGCGGTAGGGACTTTCCGCATGGCATGACCGGTCTCCGTCGACCGGCGCAGGTCGCGCTCTTTTTCCCCACGGAGGGGAAGGATGTCCGCGCGCGGCCATCGGCAGAGGACCCCGTCGCGCGGCCGAACATCACACCGCCACCCACTTCTTCGCCCGGCTGCTCTTGAGGATCGCCTCGCACAGCCGCACCTCGTGGTGGCCGTCCTCGGCGGTGGCGAAGAGCACCGGCGTCCCGCGCCCGCTCGCGATGTGCTCGTAGACGGCGCGGTACTGCATCTTGTGGCTGTCCGGGAAGCCTTCCGGATGGCCGCCCGGGTAATCGGTGAAGCCGGCGACGTCCTCGCTGAACCCGGCGGTCGCGCGTTGCAGCACCTGGTTGGGCTCGTCGCGGCGCCCGAGGATGACCTCGTTCGGGTCCTGCAGGTTCCATCGCACGCTGCCCTTGGTGCCGTAGATGCCCACGGCGAGGTCGCACTTCCATCCGGCGGCCACCTGCGAGATCGAGGCGTTGGCGTGGACGCCTTCCGCGAAACCATGCGGCGCATCGCCGAAGCGCAGCAGCAGGCTCCCGAAATCCTCGGTGTCCACCGTGTACGGCGCCATCGTCGCCGGGTCGCCCTTCGCGAAGGTCTTCACCTCGCCGGTCGGACGGTACCGCGTCGTGTGGAAGGTCCCGAGGTGCGCGAACACGCTCTCCGCCTTGGCGCCGAGGATGAACGACACCGTGTCGATCCAATGGGTGCCGATGTCGCCGACCGCGCGGAGCTTGCCGCCCTCGCTGGCGAGCAGGCGCCAGTTGTAGTCGGTGTCCTTGAGCAGCCAGTCCTGGAAGAAGTGGCCCTGCACGTGGATGATCCGCCCGAGATCGCCGCGCTGGACCAGCGCGCGCATCTGCAGCACCGCGGGGAAGAAGCGGCACATGTAGTTCACGGCGAAGACCGGGCCGCGCGGGCCGGCCTTGCGCACCGCCGCGACGACCTTGGCCGTCTCCTTCGCGGTCATGCCCAGCGGTTTCTCGCAGACGACGTGCTTGCCCGCCTTGAGCGCGGCGAGCGATTGCTCGACGTGGACCTTGTTGGGCGAGGTGATGTGGACGACATCCACGTCCGGCGAGGCGATCATCGCGCGGTGGTCGTGGTCGCCGTAGACCGCGGGGATGCCCCAGCGGTCCGCCGTGGCGCGGGCCGACCGGGTCGAACCGCAGACGGCGGTGACCTGCACGCCGAGGCGCTTGAGCCCTTCGATGTGGACCGGCCCGATGAAACCGGTGCCGATGACCCCGGCACGGAGCGTGTGGAGCGGCTTGGACATGCCCGGAGTCTGGACATCGGAGACGTCCGGACGCAAAGGGAGACACGTGCCGGAGTCGACCCGGCCGCGCCGGCGACCTCCCGGGAAGCGCGCCGCGCGCCGATGGAAAGCTCCGTGTGGCGAGCGGTCGACTGGATCCGCGAAAACGTTTGTCGAGACCGTTGACAAAGGGTCCGGAGGCCACCATTTTCCGCCGCGCCAAACGCCTCGGTAGCTCAATGGCAGAGCAGTTGACTCTTAATCAATTTGTTGTCGGTTCAAGTCCGGCCCGGGGCACCAGTTTTCCAGGGGTCCTGCAGCGATGCAGGACCCCTTTTTCGTGCCGGCGGTCCGTATCGTCTTCCGTCGCTTCGCCACCATCGCCGTGGGCTTCTCAGCTCAGCAGCCGGACCAATGCGTCCGGGTGGAACTTCCCGCCGGCGAGGCCTGAGAGGCCGACCAGGGCGCCGAAGGCCGACGGCACCAGCGCGAGCAGGTAGAGCCAAGGGAGCTGCGTCAGCGACGACACGGCCAGCAAGGAGATTGCGATGGCGATGGCGGCGTCGGAAAGATCGAACTGGTCGTCGCGGAAGTTGAGGGAATCGTAGGCGGCTTGGTCCTTCTCGGCCTGTCCCTTGAGTTCTTCCTTCTTCGTCTTCTGGTCCGCGACCAGGGCCTCGTAGGCAGCGATCTGCGTCCGGTAGGCCTCTTGGGCCGCGGCGGGAGCGGACAACGCCTGGAGCCGCAACTGGACCAGCGTCGATCTGCCGACCTCCTCGCGGATGTTCCGGGCCTGGTAGAATTGCCAGTGATCGAGCTTGTCGGCCTGCGCCTGCTGCATCGCCTGGACGATGTTGTCGTCCTTCACCTTGCAGATGCCCATGAACGTGGCCAGCAATGCCACGGTGATGGCGACGGCCGGGTTGAGCCACGAGGGGCCTTCCTTCCGTCGTGCATGCGCGGCGGTGTCGACGATCTCGTTGGGGTCGATGTCCATCAGGGATCTCCGGGTGGCGGTGTGTGCAAGGCTAGCCGGGACCTCGCCGATCGCCAGCAGGGATGTGCGGTGGGACGACCGGGGCGGACGGGCGTCTCCACGTTCATTTCTCGGCCAGGAACGCGGCGACCACCTCGCGGTCGCGCGTCGGCGGACGGCAGGCGCTGCCGGTGCAGCAGAAGGCCTGGGTGAACTCCTCGTTCTCCGGCAGCCCCTTGGTGAAGGCATCGACCGGGCCGTGGTTGCCGAGCACCACCTTGTTCGGCTGGAACGTGCCGTGCGCGGCCCGGAGAAGGGACGCGGTGCTGCCGCAGGTCCAATCGCCGACGAGCGCGACGCGGCGCGGCTCCTGCACGGTGAAATCGAGCGCGAGCATCAGGTGCGGCACGGCCTGGGGCATCTGGTGCAGGCGCTGGGCGAAGAGGCGGATGGTCTTCTCGGCGGCGGTGCGCCAGTCCTTGCGGTCGCAGATCGCGGCGAGCTTGAGCAGCGCGAGCGCGGCCACGCTGTTCCCGCCGGGCTCGGCGCCGTCGTAGTCCTCCTTGTTGCGCAGGAGCAGGTGCGGGGCGTCGGCGACGGTCTGCCAGAAGCCGCCGGCCTCCGGGTCGTAAAAACGCGCGACCATGCTCTCCGCGAGAGAAACGGCGAACCCGAGATGGCGCGGGTCCACGGTCGCCTCGTAGAGGTCGACCACGCCGGCGAGCAGGTTCGCGTAGCTGTCGAGCAGCTGGACGGAATCACGGTGCCCGTCGCGCCAGCGGTGGTAGAGCGTCTTGGTCGCGGCGTCCCAGAGGTTGGCCTGGATGAACGCGACGTTCCGTTCCGCGGCCTCCTTGAACTCCTCGTCGTGGAGCACGGCGAAGCCGCGGGCGAAGGCGCCGAGCATCATCCCGTTCCACGACGCGAGCACCTTGTCGTCGCGGTGCGGCCGGACACGCTTCGCGCGCGCGGCGGACATCTTGGCGACGGCGGAGGCGAGCAGCGCCAGGTCGGCCTCGCCCTCCACGGCGTGTGCGATGCTGAGCACGTTCTGGCCGGGCAGGGGATGCAGATCGCTGTGGTCGGTGAAGTTCCCGGCCTTGGTGATGCCGAAACGGCGCGTGGCCACGTTGAACTCCTCGACGGTGAGCAGCTTCGATAGCTCGTCGTGGGTCCAGCAGTAGAACTTGCCCTCCTTGCCCTCGCTGTCCGCGTCCTCGGCGGAGAAGAACCCCCCTCCGGCGTGCGTCATGTCGCGCGACACGTAGCGGAGGATGTCGCGGGCGACCTCGGCGTGGCGCGCGTGTCCCCCGGCGAGGTGCGCCTCGATGTAGAGCTGAACGAGCTGGGCCTGGTCGTAGAGCATCTTCTCGAAGTGCGGCACGAGCCAATGCTCGTCCACCGAGTAGCGCGCGAAGCCGCCGCCGAGCTGGTCATGGATGCCGCCGGCGGCCATGGCGTCGCAGGTGTGGAGCACGGCCTCGAGCGCCTCCTTCTCGCCGAAGCGGTGGGCGAAGCGGAGGAGGAGCAGCGGTTGGCTGGGGCGCGGGAACTTCGGCGCGCCGCCGAAGCCGCCGTTCTGGGGATCGTATTCGTGCAGGAAGCTCTGGCCGGCGCCGTGGAGCTCGCGTTCGCCGGCGGGGAAGGCGTTGTGCGCCTCGTGTCCCGACATGGAGCGGAGCTTGGCCGTCAGCTCGTCGGCGGATCCGGCGATGTCGGCGCGACGGGTCTTCCAGAGCTCGATGATGCGCGCCAGCACCTCGGGCAGGCCGGGACGGTCGTGCCGCGCCTCGGGCGGCCAGTAGGTGCCGCCGTAGAACGGTTTGAGGTCGGGCGTGAGGAAGACGTTGAGCGGCCAGCCGCCGCCGCCGGTGGTGGCCTGGACGAAGCCCATGTAGATCTTGTCCACGTCGGGACGTTCCTCGCGGTCGACCTTGATGCTGATGAAATGCTCCTTGAGATAGGCGGCGATCTTCTCGTCCTCGAAGGATTCGCGCTCCATCACGTGGCACCAGTGGCAGGTGGAGTAGCCGATGCTGAGGAAGATCGGCTTGTCGGCGGCCTTGGCCTTGGCGAAGGCCTCGTCGCCCCACGGGAACCAATCGACCGGGTTGTGCGCGTGCTGGAGCAGGTACGGCGACTTCTCCTGCGCGAGGCGGTTGGTGTGCTTCGGCGCGGCGGCGGGGGCGTTCGTGGCGGTGCTCACGCCGGCGAACCTAGGGGGAAAACAGGGCACCCCGAAACAAAAAGCCCGGACCGTGGAGGGTCCGGGCTTGTGCGATCGGAGACGTGGGTCACTTCGCCGGGACGACGTCCGCGGGCTTCTTCGCGTCCTCCGCGGCCTTCTCTTTCTCCGACTTCGCGTCCTGCTGGTAGGCGTCGTCGAACAGCGGGCAGGGGACGAACTTGCCTTTGTGGACGACCGGCGCGAGTTGGAAGTGGTTCGCGAGGCTGTACACGAAGCAGATCGCCACGACGACCAGGACCTTCTTGGGCCAGGTGACGGGACGCTCGGCGAACCGGTCGCCGACCGGGGCGGCCTTCGCGCCGGCGGGCAGCTGGGCGACGCTGGTGAGCGAGGTGCCGAACGGCACGTTGACCTTCGCTTTGGCGTTCACCGCCCAGCCGTTGGCGTCGAGGATCGGGCCGAGGTTGCGCTTCCGCAGCTTCAGCCAGGCGATGAGCATCGACGGGCCGGAGATCAGGAGCAGCAACCCGACGAGGGCGAGGCAGAGCAGCCAGAACGGCAGCACGAACAATCCGGACAGCTTGCCGAAGATCGCGCCCACCGCGGTGCCGATGGCGCCGAACGCGACGCCCATGGCGGCCACCGCGCCGACGTCGATCTTCTTGGCCTCCTCCTTCTTGGGGTCGGCCGGCTTGGTCTTGTCGGCGTTGGCCACCGCTTCGGCGGCGGCGGCGATCTTGGCGTTGGCCTCGGCCTCGGCGGCGGCGGCGCGCTTGGCGACCATCTCGTCGATCAGGCGGACCAGCTTCTTGTACGGGGCCCAGAAGGCCTGCCGGATGCTGATGGGGTTGTCGACGATCTTGGTGATGGTGGCGTCGTAGTCGCGGCCGGCGCGGTCGTAGAAAAGGCCGTTACGGCCGACCATGAGGTTGTCGCTGTCGCCGTCGGTGAAGGCGGCCATGATGCTCAGCTTCTCGCCGGAGCCCTTGCGGACGCAGTCGACGTAGGCGAGGTAGGTGCCCGCCAACCCGGCCATCGTGCCGTGCTTCCCGGCGTCCTGCACGTGGAGGCAGAGCGAGCAGCTCCGCTGGTCGAGGAAGAGCGTCCCGGCCTGGAAGATGGCCGGCTCGCCGCCGTCGTAGAAGTCGCTGAAGTTGACGAAGTTCTCGCAGAGCAGGTGCAGGTCGCGCACGTAGCGGAGCAGCTTGTCCACGTTGGCGATGGCGGCGGACTCGGCCTCCAGCGCCTTGTCCTTTGCGACGAGCGCGGTGAGCGTCTCCTTGCCCTTGCCGGCGAGGACCGCACGGATCTTGGCGATGCCGAGCTTCTCGACGGCGACGCCGGCCTTGCTCGCGGCCCACGCGTCGTGGCCGGCGATCTTGGCGTTGATGGCGGCCCAATCGGCCTCGGTCAGCTCGGATTTGTCGCCGACCAACGGTGTGACCACCGCGGATCGGAACGCGGCGATCGCGCCGGCCCAGGCCGGGTTCACGCCTTCCTTCAGCGGCAGCGCCTTGCCGGCGGCGACCTGGGCGAGCGGGAAGCCGGCGACCTCGCCGGCGGTGATCGAGAGGTCCTTGGCGGCGACGGCGAGGAACTCCTTTTCCTCGCGGATGAGCGCCGCGAGGGCGCGGGGATCGAAGGCCGCCAGTCGGCAGCGGCCGAAGTAGTCGTCGACCTTGCCCTTCACCGCTTTCAGCGCGGCGCTGGCGGCCGCCGAGGCGTCGCCGAGCGGGAGCACGGTCGCGGCGTCGGTCTCGGATTTCTTGACCCACGCCTCGAAGGCCGTCGCGTCGGCGAAGAAGGCGTCCACCCGGGCCTGGTCGATTCCGGGCTTGCCGGAGCGGTCGGGCACCGAGCCGTGGGTCGCGATGATGTCCGCGACCAGCGCCTGGGTGGCGTCGTCGCCCGCGGATCCGGGCACGATGATGCCGTCGCCGTTGAAGACGGTCTGGGCGAAGATCTTGGCGACGTCGGCGGTGTCCGCGAGCGAGATGCCGGCGGCGTCCTTCTTGCCGAGGTTGGCGAGGATCTGCTTGGCGGAGGCCAGGACGACCTTGCCTTCGGGCGTCGAGTCGTCGATGGCGGTCAGCGCGAGGGAATCGCCGCGTTTCACGAGGTCGTCGGCGTTCTTGAGCAGGCCGCCGGCCCATTTCACCGCGGCGATCAGCTCCGGCGCGCGCACACGGCCGTCCTTGTCGGTGTCGATCAGCGCGAGGGTCGCCTTGTCGAACTCGAGGCCGGTCGTCGGGCAGGCGAGCGCCACCCAGAGCTTCTGGTCGAGCTGGTCGAGCGCGAGGAGATCGGCGCCGGTTTTGAGCTGCACCTGGTCGAATCCGCCGGCGCGGAAGAAGGTCCAGACGTGATCGGTATTGGCCATGGCAGGAAGATGCGGAGTTGAGGGATGTCGATGGGATCGTGGGGGTCCCCGCGAAACGTCGCGGTTGGATAACACGCCCCCGGACCGGCACCAATCCGGAAGTTTTTTTGACAGCCGGTGCCCTCGGTACCGGCTAGCGTCGGCCCGTGCTGCAGCGCAAAGACTGGCGGGCCGACCTCGTGCTCCTGTTCATCGCCCCGCTGGTGGGGCTGATGCTCCTCGGCGTGGTCGGCCATCTGTCCGGCGCGCGCGAGGTCCCGGCGAAACCGGCCGTCCCGATGGCGTTCGGCGAGGCGTTGATCAACACGCTCGTCTTCCAAGGAGGGATGCTGGTCGGGCTCGGCTTCTTCCTCCGCGCCCATGGGATGGGCGTCGGCCGGGCGTTCGGCATCGTCCGGGGGACGTCGGCCCGCGCGGTCGGCTGGGGCCTCGGCGCCGCCGTGGTCGTGCTGCCGGTCGCGTACGGGCTGCAATGGCTCTCGATCGAGGCGCTGACCCGCGCGGGACTGCCGGCCGGGGCGCAGACGCCGGTCGAATTGCTGCTGCGGTCCAGCGCATGGTGGCAGCGGGCCTACCTCGCGTTCTTCGCCATCGGGCTCGCGCCGCTGGCGGAGGAGGGGTTGTTCCGCGGCGTGCTGTATCCGTTCGTGCGCGACCTCGGTTTCCCGCGGGCCGCGCTGTGGGGCTCGGCCGTGTTCTTCGGGCTCATCCACGTGAACGCCGCCGCCTTCCTGCCGCTCTCGTTCTTCGGGTTCGTGCTGGCGTGGCTCTACCAGCGCACGGGCAACCTGCTCGCCAGCGTCACCGCCCACGCGCTCTTCAACCTCGCGCCGTTCGTGATGCTCGCACTGGGCATCGAACCTGGCGGGAACCGCTGAACCGGGCCCCGTATCCGATTGCACCCGGACCTTCTCCATGACCGAATTCGAACTGATCGCGAGGCTCAAGCCGCTGCTGCCCACGAACGATTTCGTGGTGACCGGCGCCGGCGACGATTGCGCGGTGCTGGAGCTCGGCTCCGCCGGCACGCAGACGCTGCTCAAGACCGACGCCGTGGTCGAAGGCATCCACTTCACCGCCGGCACCGATCCCGAGCGCGTCGGTCGGAAGGCGCTCGCGCGCTGTCTCAGCGATGTCGCCGCGATGGGCGGGACGCCGGTGGCGGCGGTGGTCACGCTGGCGATGCCGAAGGACCACGACCCGGAGCGCGTCTTCGCGATCTACCGCGGACTGGACCGCCTCGCCGCGCAGCACCAGGTCGCCGTGGTCGGCGGCGAGACCACGACGAATCCCGGAGGCCTGCTGCTCAGCGTGGCGGTCGTCGCGACGGTCCCGCGCGGCCGGGCGTTGCTGCGGTCCGGCGCGCGCGCGGGCGATGCCATCTTCGTCACCGGCGAGCTCGGCGGATCGCTCTCCGGCAAACATCTCGATTTCGAGCCGCGCCTCGCCGAAGGCCGCTGGCTCGCCGCGAGCGGGATGGTCCACGCGCTCATGGACGTGAGCGACGGTGTCGCCGGCGACTTGCCGCATCTGCTCGCGGCGAGCGGACGGCCGGATGCGCCGCTCGGGGCCGAGCTGCTCAAGGCGGCCATCCCGGTCAGCCGCGCGGCGAAGCTCCTCGCCCGCGAAGGCGACGCGGCGAAACCGGCGATCGTCGCCGCGCTGACCGACGGCGAAGATTTCGAGCTGCTCTTCACCGCCGCGCCCGGCGATGCCGTGAGACTGCTCGACGGTTGGAAGGCGGAGTTCCCGTCCGTGCCGTTGAGCTGCATCGGGAAGGTCGTGCCGCGCGCCGGCATGTTCCTGCGCGGCGAAGACGGCATGCGTCCGCTGGCCGCCAAGGGCTACGAGCACTTCGGCTGAGAGATGAAGTTCCTCGGACAACGGACGCCGGAGGCCGTGCACCGGACATCTGCCCGCGGTCGCTCGCTCGCGACGCGGGGATCCGTGGTTGCTCGTACGCTGTCCGCTGTCCGTCGTCCGTCGTCGCCATGATCGTCCTGCGCT
>CANGMH010000140.1 GCA_947454005.1 Verrucomicrobiota bacterium | reverse complement strand
ACCTCGGCAGAGAGCGGCTTCTGGCCCTGATAGCTGAGGAGGAGGACGCGCTGGTCGTCGAGGAAGCCGGGCAGGTCGGCGTTCTCCAGTTGCACCGGGGTGACCGGCAGGCCGCGCTTCAGGAGCGGCAGCGCCAACCCGTAGAACTGCGCCATGTCCGGATCGCTGGGCGTCGGCTGCTCGCGCTGGAACATCAGCGAATCGCCCACGAGCACGCCGATCCCGCGCGTGCCGCAATCCCACCGGACGTCCGCTTGCCGGAGATCCCCCAGCGCCTGCATGACGACCTGGAGTTCGCAGGCGTAATCTTGCGGGATGGCCTTCCGGTCCTCCGGCTTCGCGTCGACCGGATACTTCCCGCCGAAGATCCGCTCCGGCCAAGGCGCCACCTCGTAGCGCCAGACCTCGGGCTGGAGCAGCGAGGCCGTCAGCGTGGATTCCCAGTTGCCGCGGTAATCCGTCCAGTCGTGGCGCGGGTCGTCCTCGACCGGATCGTTGAGGTACCAGACCCGTCGTCCGGTGGCGCGGACGAGGTTCTGCATCGCGCCGTATTCGAGGAACGCGGTCTCGAAGGTCCGCTCCTTGCGCACGCCGCGGAACCGGTTCGGCGTGCGCGCCGTGCCGGTCCAGACCTGCGCGATGTAGCCGTCGCAGCCGTCGAGTTTGGCCAGGCTCGATTCCGGGCTGACGATGCGCCAGTGCGCGTAGTTGATGAGGCTGTGGGTCGGCACGTAGCAGCGGACCGCCCGGCCGGTGCGCCGGTTGTGGTCCTGCACATGGCGGAACACCTGCTGGAGCGCCCGGCGATACAGGAAGTATTTCAGCTTCGACGCCCGCCATTGACCGTCCACCGACTCGTGCGGCGGCCGCCACGGCTCGTGGTAGAAGCTCTGCCATTCCCGCTTGAAGCCTTCCGAGTAGCCCGCCCGGGCCCAGAACTCGGGTTCCTCCAGATGCACGGCCTCCACGCCCGCATCCAGGCCCCGCTGCACGCCCACGCTCAGGTACTCGCCGAAGTTCTCCGCCGGGCACATGTAGTACACGTCGCCGCCGTGGCTGATCTTCTTGCCGTTGCGGTCGGTCTGCGCGTTGTCCACGTGCTTCGTCCCGTCGAACCGGCCGTAGAGATAGTCCTGATAATGCCCCCACGAGACGCCGGTCATCAGGTGCACGCGGTAGCCGCGGTCCCGCCAGCTCTTCACGCGGTCCGGCAGGGTGCTGTCGATGCCGTACACCATGGCCACGTCGGACCGGAGGTTCCCCAGCGGGCTCCAGGACTTGGACGTCTGGAAGCTCGTGCGCTCGCCGACCGCCGCCGGATCCTCGGGGAAGGGCGGCGGATCGGCCGCCATCATACCGGCGGCGCCCGCCAAGCCGACCGCCGCGCTGAGGAGCATCGGAAGATTCATCGTCGCGGGCACTCTACCGTCGGACGCCGGCAGGGCGGCAAGAACGCTCGTCCAGCCGTCCCTCGGTCGGAGCTCGGTCCGGCTCCGCGGAATCCGCTTCGCTCACCATTGGCTTGCGTGGGACTCTTTGGATCTGCGTTGCGAAAGAGGAGGGTTCGTTGGGGTGTTTTCGGATCCGGACCGACCGCAACCCGCGCCTCCGAGCGTCGTCGCGGCGTCACGGGCCCACGTCACCGGACGAGCGCCTGATAGACGAGGTTGTTGAAACGTTCGTAGAGCTGGAACTCGGCGTTGGGTGTGTGCTGCGCCCAGATCATCGCGATCAGCCGTTCCTTCGGGTCGATGCTGCAATAGGCCGTGGTCGCGCCGTTCCAGCCGAAGGTGCCCTGCGATCCGAGCCAACCGGAGCGCGCCACGTCGCTCCGGATCTCGACTCCGAAACCGAAGCCGTCGGTCACCGGATAGATCTTCGTCGGCTTGGCCAGGCCGTGCAGATGGTCCTGCGTCATCAGCTCGACCGTCTTGCGTCCGAGGATGCGCACGCCGTCGAGCTCGCCGCCATCGAGCAACATCTGGGCGAAGCGGAGGTAATCCGCGGGCGTCGAGTAGAGCCCGCCCGATCCGGCCGGCCACGGATGCTGCCGCGGCTTCGGCGCGATCGCCGCCAACGATCCGTCCGCCTGGCGCACATGCATCGTCATCTGTCTCGATCGTTTCGACAGCGGCACGGCGAACGACGTGTCGCGCATCTTCAGCGGACGCAGCACCCGTTCTTCGAGGAACACGTCGAACGGTTTGCCGGAGACGACCTCGACCAAACGGCCGAGCACGTCCGTGGCCGGGCCGTACACCCATTTCTCGCCGGGCTGGTGCTGCAACTGGTGCGCCGCGAGCTCGCGCGTCATATCGGCCAAAGACATGAAATCGCCGTCGACCCGGCGGGGCAGGGGGGCGGCGGCATCCTTCAGCGGTGTGGATCCGCTGAGCCCGGCGGTATGCGTGAGCAGATGCCGCAGCGTGATCGGCCGCACGGCATCGACCGGCGGGGAGAATTGCTCCGGACCGCCCTGCGCGACCTTGGGGTCCTTGAACTCGGGAAGATGCGTCGCGATCGGGTCGTCGATCCCCAACCGGCCTTCTTCGACCAGAACGAGCGCGCCGACGGTGGTGACGATCTTGGTGAGCGAGGCGATGGCGAAGATGTCGTCGGGCTTGAGCGGCACGCCGGGAGCGCGTTCCCCGAAGCTCCGCCACTCCACGATCCTGCCGTCGCGGGCGATCAACGTGACGAGGCCGGGATACTTGCCATCCGCGACAAGGCCGCGCGCGTACCCGTGCATCCGCTCGAGGCGTCCGGCATCGAATCCGGCCCGCGCCGGCGAGACGGCCGGCAATGGCCCGGCCGCCAAGGCCGCCGAGACGAGGATGAGCTGCGCGAGGACAAGGATCGCGGCGGTGGATTTCGTTCGCATGAGAAGTGCGGGGAAGGTGAGCGATCCAGCGCGGATGTCACTCATCGAGGTCGTGAGAAGCCCGTCGCGCGAGCCGAGGGTTGGCATCGGCGGGGGCGGACCGATAGCGTCCGTCCATGCGCCGTCGATCCCTTCTTTTGCTCGCTTTCGCGTGCTCGTGCCGTTGGTTGTTCGCCGACGGGCTTCGCATCGACCGGCTCTTCGGTCCTGAGATCGCCACCGGCGACTACAAGCATCCGGCGAGCATCACCGAACTGGCGGACGGCGACCTCTACGTCGCGTTCTTCAGCGGCAAGGGCGAGTACAAGGACTCGGCCGCGGCGGTCTACGGATCCCGCCTGAAGCGCGGCGCGACGAAATGGACGCGTCCGGTGGCCATCGCCCGCGACCCGTTCCATGCGCTCGGCAACGCCGTTCCTTGGCAGGCGCCCGACGGCCTGGTCTGGCTCTTCTACGTCACCCGCCACGGCGAGACCTGGGACACCTCCCGGATCACCGCGAAGATCTCCCGGGACGGCGCGCGGACCTGGTCGGAACCGTTCGCGCTCACCTTCGAGGCCGGGACGATGGTCCGGAACCGGCCCATCGTGCTCGCGGACGGCGATTACCTGCTACCGGTCTACCACGAGGTGGGCGATGATCCGGAATCGACCAGCAAGGACTGCACCTCGTTCTTCTTGCGCCATGATCCGCGGACCCGGAAGTGGACCGAGTCCAACCGCGTCCGGTCGCGCCTCGGCAACATACAGCCGGCGCCGGCGGTGATCGAGGGCGAGCGGTTGGTCGCGTTCTGCCGGCGCGGCGGCGACTACAGCGGGCGTCCGGACGGCTGGATGGTCCGGACCGATTCGTCCGACGGCGGCAGGACCTGGAGCGCCGGCGTCGATTCACCGTTCCCGAACCCGAATGCCGCTGTGGATTTCCTGCGGCTCCAGAACGGCCACCATCTTCTCGTCTACAACGACAGCTTCTCGGACCGCACGCCGCTCACCGTCGCGCTCTCGACGGACGGGGCGAAGACCTTCCCGCACAAGCGTGACCTGATGGCCGATCCGAAGGGCGACTACGGCTACCCGACGGCCATCCAGACGCGTGACGGCAAGATCCATGTCGTGTTCACCTCCGACGAACGCCGCGTCGTCCGCCGTGCCACGTTCACGGAAGCCGATATCGCCGGCCATCGCTGATCCGCACCCTCCCATGAGAAACCGCATCGCCCATCCAATCCTCGGCGCCACGATCGCGCTCGTCCTCGCCGGTTGCGCCAGCAACCCGGTGCCGCGTTCGACCCGCGACGGTCTCGCCCGTTCGCTGACCTTCCACGCGCCGTTCGACGGGACTCCGGACGCGACTTTCGCCCGGGGCGATCGCCGGATGCAGGTCGGACCGAAGTGGAGCGCCCCTCGCCGGGTCTCGCCCGGCCTTCCGTCCGTCGGTGCCGTCCATATCGCGCCGGGAACCGGACGGTACGGAGATGCGTTGCGCTTCGACCACAAGATCACCGAGGTCGTCGGCTTCAAGGCCGCGGGCAATGTGGCCTACCGGAAGGACGTCTGGGCCGGGACCGTGTCGTTCTGGCTGCGCCTGAGCCCGGAGCAGGACCTCGCGCCCGATTTCTGCGACCCCATCCAGATCACGTCCAAAGCTTGGGACGACGCCTCCTTCTTCACCGACTTCGACAAGGAAGGCGATCCGCGCTCCTTCCGCCTCGGGGCCTTCGCCGACAAGGCGGTGTGGAACGCGGCCGGCACGGATTGGGAGAAGATCCCGGACACCGCGCGGCCGATGGCGAAGGTCGCGCGCCATCCGTTCCGGCGTGATCGCTGGACCCACGTGGTCTTCACCTGGGACGGCTTCAACACCGGTCGGTCGTCCGGTGTCGCCCGGCTCTATCTCGATGGAGCGCTGGCCGGCGAGATCGGTGCGCGCACGCAGACCTACACGTGGGACCTCGACGAGGCGCTGGTGATGCTGGGCTTCAGCTACACCGGCTGGATGGACGACCTGGCCGTCTTCGACCGCGCGCTCGGCGCGGAGGAGGTCCGTTCGCTCGGCAACCTGGCGCGCGGCGTGGCGGACCTGCACCGCTGACGGGGCTCGCAAAAATTCGACCGCCCCGTAGCCGCCGAGGTGACGAGGCGGACGGCCGCCCTCGGCTGGGCAGACTTGCCGCTCCACCGTGATCTCGCCGGCCGCAAGCGCTGCCTCGCAGGCGGCCCGGACCGTCGGACCGCGCTCTACGGCGCCCCGCCGGCCGATGCCGCGGCGGTCTGCTTGGCGACCTTGGGCGGGTTCCAAGTCACGTTGTACCAGCCGAGGAACATCTCTTCCCACGATTGCTCGCCCCAGTGGACGGTCTTCTTGGGGTCAGGATTGGCAGGATTCCGCGGCGAGTTGTCGAAGCCGCCGGTCAACATCACCCAGGTGCCGGCGGGGATCTGCTTCGGCTTCTCGAGCGCATAGGTGAGCTGCCAGTTGAAATCGTAGCGCGGCACCGAGGCGACCGTCTCGCGGCGGCCGTCGGGCAGGAGCATCTCGAACTTCATCCAGCGGCCGCGGACGTGCATGTGCGGGGTGACGCTGTGGAGCGTCGCATCGCGCGGGAAGCAATAGAGGCCCTGGACCTGCGAATCGGGATCGCCCGGCTTGATCTCGAAGCCGGAGTTGACCACCGGCACGCTCTCGAACCGCGCCGCGGGTTTCTCCTTCAGCAGGTAGAGGCCGATCTCGGTGGCATCGGTCTGGGCCACGCCGCTCGTCGTGTAGTGCAGCTCGAGATCGAACTTGGCGTCCTTCGGAAGGAACTTGCCGCCGCCTTGCGGGAACCAGTCCTGGGTCGCCCCCGGAGCCCAGCCGATGTACATCTCGTCTTGGCCGAGGTTGTCCTTCTCGCCGCCTTCCTTGAGCCGGGCGATGGCGTGGTGGAGCACCTGCTTGTTGCCCGGCTTGACGTAGACGGCGCCGACCCAGCCTTCGTTGGTGTTGCCGGCGCGGACCTCGATGTGGCGGTACTCGAGCGTCCCGGTCGCCGGGATCTGCTCCGGCTGCGGCAACCTCAGCACGATGTCGGGCTTTCCGAGCGGCCATTCTCCGGCGGGCGGGACCTTGAGCGAGGCGAGCGGGTCCTCGCCACCGGCGTCGCCGCGCGGCGCGCCTTGCGCCACCCAACGCAACAGCGTCCGGGTCTGCGCGACGGAGAGCGAGGCGTCGTTGGTGAACTTGCCGAAGCGTGGGTCGGCATCCCAAGGCGGCATGCGACGCGCGAGCAGGACCTCCTCGATCATCGAGGCCATGCCCTTGACCTTCTTGTGGCTGGTCATCGACCACGGCCCGATGTTGCCGGGGCTGTGGCAGGAGACGCACTTGTCCACGAGGATGGGCACGACGTCCTTCACGTACGAGACCGGCGCGGCGTCGGGGCCTTCGCCGCCGTCGAAGTGGATGACGCATCCGCGGGCGGCGGTCTTGGCCTGGGTGACGGGCTTCCCGGCGAGGAACTGTTCGAGCGCCGTCTCGAGATAACGTTCCGTCGGCTCCGGCTTCTGCGAGCCTTCGACGAGCTGGTCGTCGATCGCGCCGCGGTAGAAGACGCTCCAGTCCTTCGTGCTGATCGCGACCACCTCGGCGGTCCGCTTCACGCCGAGATGCCGCACGACGCCCTGGGCATCGTCCTTGAGCACCGGCAGATGCCAGAGGCCGAGCTCGCGGGACTCGTGGGCGATCGATTTGGCGTCGTCGGCCGGGCTAGTGTTGACGAGGAGCAGTTGGACGCCGCGATGACCGAAGCGCTCCTCGAGCGCCCGGAGCTTCGGCGCGCTCTGCCGCGCGACCGGGCAACCGTTGGCGGTGAAGAAGAGGACCACCGCGTCGCCTTGGGAACGCCGCAGCTCGTGCATGCGTCCACGCTGGTCGAGCAGCGCGAAATTGAGGACTTCCTCCGCCGCGGCCTGCGTGGAACGCAGCAGGGCGGAGAGACACAGGACCAATGCGAGGGATCGGACGGACATGGGCTTCATCGGACAGGAAACGGTCCGGACCGTTCAAGACGGCCCGAAGTCGGAGGACGTTGGCAGAACGACGCCCGCGGGCCAAGCACCCGCGGACCAAAGACGATGGGCACGTTTTCCGCCCCCTTCGCACTCGAAAGAGCCGGCCCCTTTGAAGCGCCCCCTGCTCGGTCCTGTCATGGTCCGATCCGGAAGAAGCCTTGTCGTGACCGGAGGAGGTCCACTTCGAGAGGGGAGGTGACCGGCAAGGTCTCCCATGCTCCGGAGGAGAGGTCCTGGAGGCGCTGGAGCTTGGTGCCGGGAGGCCATTCGAGCCGCAGTGTCGTGCTGCCCGGCGCGGGCGGATGCACCACCACCTCGGCCGGTTCCACCGGTCCGCCGCCTTCCGGTCGAGGATCGAGGTGGGCGAGGTAGAAGGTCGGGAGCTCACCGAAGAGCGAGCCGATGTTGAACGGCCGCAGGTCCGGCCACTGGAAACGCAGGTCGCCGAAATCGAGCGCCGCCGCCGTCGGTTGGAAGAGCGAGAACCCGGCCGTCCAGACCGTGCCCCGGGAATCCACCGCGATGGGGTACTCGCGGGCGTTGTCGAAGGTCTTGAAGTCGGGCGAGCCGGTGTGGCGGATGAAGACCTCGCGGCCTTCGCCGTCGACCTTGGCGACGAAGGCGTCGTGGCCGGTCAGCGACGCGCCCGCCACGATGTTGGTCCCGAACGGCACCTTGCGCGTGTACCCGCCCCGCGGATCCGCCGCGTCGCGGAACCATCCTGAAAGATAGAGCCCGCCGTCGCGGCCCAACGCGGCGTCGTCGACGTGCAACCACCACGCCTTGGCCCACGCCACATCACCGACGGGCGTGTACCTCGCGGCATAGCCGTAGCCTTTCAGCACGTTGGTGCCGATCTGGAACGTGAGCCCGACCTGGTTGCCGATGCCGAAGCTCCCCGCGACCAGCGCCGAATCGTCCGCGCCCACCAGCACGCGGAACGGGTCCACGACCCCGACCAGCGGCCCGCCGAAGGCGCGCCACCACTGGTTGGAGCCGCCCGCGTCGAAGCGCCCGAGCACCCAGGATTGCGCCCCGCTGCCGCCGAGCGCCGCGAGGTTGGTGGTCCCCAGGGACACCGCGTCCACGCGGTTGGCGAGGAAGTAGAACCCTCCCGCGTGGTCGAACGCATAACGGCTGTTGGCGACGTCGCGGGTCACCGGCAAGAACGCCGGCGTGGTGGACGGCACCTCCGTGCCGTCGAATGCGAAGGTCCGAACGGTCCGGTTGCCCCCCAGGTTGTCCACCGCGAGCACGCGCACCTTCCCGGTGCCGTCGAGTTCCAGCAGGCGGATCGCGGCGATGTCCGATTGTCCGGCGACGACGTTGCCGAGCGTCTTCGACCAGAGCACGGAGCCGTCCTCGGGACGGAGGCGGGCGATGAAGTTGTTCTCGGCCCGGTTGAAGACCGACGGTTGCGACACGAGGCGTCCGGCGATGAACACCTTCCCGCCGGGAGCGACCACCGGCGCGTGGGGGGACAGCAAGGAGTCGGGGAAGCGCCAGCCGAGGCGTCCGTCCGGACCGAACTTCTCCAGCCACACCGATCCGCCGCGGGAGGTCTCGTCGTGCAGCAGGTAGGAGTTGCCCGCGTCATCGGCGGCCACCCGCACCGGTTTGCCCAGGTAATTGCTCGTGCTCGTCACCAACGTCCATCCGGTCATCTCCGGGCGCAGCTTCGGCGTCACCGCGACCGGCTCGCTGGTCACGCTCCCGAAGGCGTTGCTGACCACCAGCGAATAGCTGCCGCGGTTCGTGCGCTGGAGATCGGAGAACACCAGCAGGCGGGTGGTCGCGCCGGGTACGGGCACGCCGTCGCGCAGCCATTGATAGGTCGGCGCCGGTGATCCGGAGGCCGCGCCTTCGAGGACCAAGCGGTCCTGGAGCAGGCCGCTCTGCGCGACCGGGGCGACGACGAGACGCGGCGGCGCGGCGACGAACTTCGGCGCGAGGCGGGCGATGAAGAGATCCGACGGATCCGCGGTCATCGTGTTGGTCGACGGGAGCTCGATGACGTCGAACCGCTGGCCGGAGGTGCGTCCGGCGGACCCGGGCGTGCCGCCGGGCAGCTTGCCCACCGCGACCAGCCCGCCGACCGCGTCGAAGGCCAGTTTCTGGACGGTCGCCGCGCGCGCGTCGTCCGCGAACGGGAGCTTCTCGTCGAGGACGCGGGTCCAGAGCAACGATCCGGCGGCGTCGAACTTCGCCAGCGCGGTCCCGGAGAATGCCGGCGCGGTGAGGGTGCCGGCGCCGAAGGTCAGCGGCGCGGTCTTCGACGAGGGCGGCACGGTTCCCGCGACCACGGCGTCGCCGGAGGCGTCGGCGACCACCAACGGGTCGGAGATGGGGATCTCCTGCGTCCAGAGCAGCTCGCCATTGGCGTTCAAGCGGGCGAAGTAGGCCGGCGTCGCCGCGAGTCCGGGCAGGAGGAACGCGGTGCCGGCGTTGCGCGTCGCCGCGAAGTACACGCCGTCCGGTCCGACCGCGACCGATGCGACCCGCGTGTCGGCGACGGAGAGGCCGTTGGTGCCGCCGAAGCCTTTGGCCCACCGCGTCTCGCCGTCGGGGCCGAGCTTCGCCACGAAGCCGTCGGTCCCGACCGACGTGAAGCCGGAGTTCTGCACGACCTTGCTTGACTCGAGGGTCGAAGCGCCGAAGCCGGCCCGGCCTTTGAAGGACCCTCCCAGGTAGAGGTTGCCGGCGGCGTCGGCGGCGACGGAGGTGAGCACCTCGTTGTTGGTGCCGCCGAACTGACGGATCCACGCCAACCGGCCGACCGGGTCGTACTTGGCGACGTAGATGTCGGCCGATCCGTCGTAGCGGCCGTGCGCGGCGTCGTAGGCGTTGGTGAGGGTGATGCCGCCGACCTGGGCGGTGAAGAACGGCGCGAGCGAGTTGGTGACCACGTTGGTCGCGCCGAACCGCGTGCGGCCCATGAAATGGCCGGCGACGAGCACGCCGTCGGGCACGGCCACCTGGGCCACGACGTCGGCGGCGTGCTGGACGGCGAAGTTGTCGAAGCCGTT
>CANGMH010000139.1 GCA_947454005.1 Verrucomicrobiota bacterium | reverse complement strand
GTCGCGGCGCTGCGGGCCGCGAAGGTGAAGCTCCGGCATCCCGCCGAGGTCCTGGAGGCCTCGGTGATCTCCAAGGACGAGCAGGGCAAGGAGACCGAGGTCGCCTCGGGCATCACGAAGGAAGAACTGCCGCTGGTGCTCGACCTGTTCACGACCGATGCCAAGGAACAGCGCGAAGGGCTGGTCAACATCGGCACCGCCGATGCGCTGGTGCTCGCGACGTTGCCGGGCATCGATCCCGCGCTGGCCGAGACCATCGTCTCGACGCGCGGCGGGCTCGGGGCCGACCGGCGCGCGACCATCGCGTGGTTGTTCCAGGAAGGCGTCGTGGATGCCGCCCGTTTCAAGACGATCGCCCCGCATATCACCACCGGCAGCTACCAGTTCAGCTTCCACGTCATCGGCTACGGCGTGCCGTCCGGCCGCTACCGGGTGCTCGACGCGACCATCGATGTCGCCGGCGACGTGCCGCGCATCACCCGGCTGCGCGACATCACCCGGCTCGGCCTGCCTTTCAAGCTGGTCGGAGACGTCCTCGAAGAAGCCCGTTCCGGGGCTTCACTTTAGCCTCCGGATCGGCTGACACTTCCCAACCCTCGATGTCGAACCGCCTTCGCCAACTTGCTCCGGTGCTCCGGCGCCTCCGGCTCCGCCGCGAGCGCCGGCCGCGCCCGCCTTCCTCGGTCACCGCCCTCGACCTCGACGGCTCGACCTTGCGCGTCGTCCAAGCGGGACCGCGCGGCAGCGTGCCGAAGGTCTTCGCCGAGACGCTGGAGCTCGCGGCGGACGCCGACCGGAACGATCCGGTCGTCATGGGCGCGGCCGTCGCCAGGGCGCTGGTGAGGCTTCGGCTGAAGCCCGCCAGCGTGGTGATGGGCGTGCCGCGGGCCAAGGTCGTGCTGCGGACCCTCACCGTGCCCGTCATCGAGAAGCTCCCGGAGCTCGCCTCCGTCGTGCATCTCCAGGTCGGCAAGGACCTGCCGTTCCGCATGGAGGATGCGGTCGTCGACTTCAAGGTGCGCGGCCAGGTGCTGGTCCCGGCGGAACGCACCGAAGCCGCCGCCGGCCCGGAGGTCGTGGGCGAAGCAGCCGGGGTCGCCCCCCGTTTGGAGGTGCTGGTCGCCGCGGTGAAGCGCGAGGTCGTCGAGTTCTACCAACGCCTGGCCGAAGCCGCCGGCTTCCAGCTCGCGGGCCTGGGGCTGCTGCCCTATGCCAACGCCCGGTGCGTCGAGGAATGCCATGTCGCCGACGGCGACGCGGCGTTCGCGCTCGTCTCGCTCCGTCCGGACGAGGCCGGCATCGATATCATCGCCCAGCGCTCCCTGCTCTTCAGCCGCGGCGCGGTGATCCGGACCGCCGGCGAGACGACGCCGTCCGGCGAGACCGCGACGCCGTCGGCCGAGACGTTCGTGCGGTCGGTCGTGATCGAGGTCGTGCGCTCGCTGCACGGCTACAGCGGCCAGGAATCCAGCCCCGCGGTGGCCAAGGTCGTGGTCACCGGCGCGACCGGGCACGAGGCGGATGTCGCGGCGGCGCTGGGCGCGCGGTTGGTGTCGCCCTGCGAGCTGCTGGACCCGACGACTGCCCTGGCGTTGCCGCCCGGGTCCCGCGAGCACGCCGCCGGCTCGATCGGCGCGCTCGGACTGGCGTTCGGCCTCGCCGACGCGCGCGGGCTGCCGTTCGACTTCCTCAAACCGAAACGTCCCGCGGTCCAGCGGGACCTCCGGAAGATCCGCATCCTCTCCGGGCTCGCGGCGACGGTGGTCGTCCTCGCCGCGATCCTCGGCCTGCGCGCCTACCTCGTCGGGAAACGCGAGGCGGTCCTCGCCGCGGCCAGGGCCGAGCTGGCCGACGCCGAGAAGAAGCGTCCGGTCTACCGGAAGATGATCCAGCAGGCCGGCGTCGTGGACGATTGGATCAAGGCGGACCGCGATTGGTTGGTCCACTACGCCTATCTCACGTCGGTCCTCCCGCCGAGCGAGGAGGTCTACCTCACGTCGCTCGCCATCAGCGGCCAAGGATCCGTCCGCCTCGCCGTCCAGGCGCGGAGCGGCGAGACCTTGGCCCGGCTCGACAAGCAGCTGCGCGCGGCCGGCTACGACGTGAAACCGGTCGCCATCACGCCGGGGCCGGACCGCTTCGGCTACGAGTTCCGTTCGACCGTCGAGCTGATCGTGCCCGACAAGCTCAAGATCGACCTGCACAAGGTGAGGCCCGCCGTCCGCCCGATTGACGATGTGTCGCTCGAGGCCTCGGCCTACAAGCGAGGTGGCGCATGAACCCGCGCGAGAAGATCATGGCCGCCGCCGTCGGGGGCATCGTCGCCCTCGTGGTCGTCGTCGCGGGCGTCCGGTCCGTCCTGTTGGCGCCGTTGCGCGAGATCGACAAGAACACCGCGGTCGTGCGCGAGAAGATCGCCAAGATCCAGGCCGACCGCCGCGCGTACTTCGTCGCCGAGGACAAGCTCAAGACCGTCGCGATGCGGACCTTCGCGGACAGCGTCGATCCCGCGAGCGCCAAGTCGGGCGAGATGCTCACCCAGCAGATCCTCGCGACCGGGCTCGAGGAGTCGGATTTCACCCGGTTGCCGATCCAGCCGCGGAAGCTCCGCGGCGCCTATGAGCTGGGCTGGAACGTCCAGGGCGACGGACCGCTCACCAACGTGGTGAACCTGTTGTTCCTCCTGAACGAATCCCCGTGGCTGCATCGCACGGAGAACCTCACCGTCGCGAACGGCGACGCGCCGGGCAACGTGCGGGTCCGCTTCCGCTACCTCACCTTGGTGCTGGACCCGGCGCCCGATGTCGTGCGGACCAACCTCGCGCCGGCCCGCACGCTCGGATCGCCCGAACGGCACCTTCTCAACAGCATCGTCTCGCGCGACATCCTGCGGCCGTACATCAAGCGGCCGCCCGCGCCGATCCTCCCCGGACAGCCGCCGCGGCCGGCGTCCAAGCCCGGGGTGCCGCCCGGCCCGGAGACCTTCCGCGTCGTCTCGTTGTCCGAGTGGCGCGGCCAGCCGGAGGTCCATGTGCGCGACCTATCGGCGGGCAAGACCGTCCGCTACCGGCCCGGTGACGAGCTCGCCGGCGGCACCATCGCGATGGTCGATTACCGGTCGCTTCCCATGCCCGGCAACTCGCTGCTCATGTCCTCCAGCCGTCTGATCCTCAAGGTCGGCGCCGATTACTACGCGATCGAGCGCGGACGCACCCTCGCCGAGAAACGCCGGCTGGATCCTTCCGAACTCCCTCCCGGACTGGCCCCGGCGGCCGCCAAACCCCTCTCTTCTTCCAAGCCATGAAACCCATCCGATCGGTCCTCCTCGGTGCCAGCCTGCTGGCCGGCCTCACGCTCGGCGCGCAGGACGCCGCCCGGCCGCCCGCGACCAACCCGCCCGCGCCTCCCCCGCCGTCGGCCGTGAAGCCCGCGCCGCCGAAGCCCGACGTCGTCGTCAGCGCCAAGACCGCGCCGGCCCGCGACATCCGCTTCCAGTTCGACGGCATCCCGTACTCCGACGTCGTGGAACGGTTCGCGCAGATGGCCGGACGTCCGCTGCTCTCCGACACCAACGTCGTGGGCACGCTCACCTACGACGACCCGAACGCCTACACCTACAACGAGGCGCTCGACACGTTGAACCTCATGCTCGCCATGAAGGGCGTGATGCTCCTGGAGGACGGCAACAACCTGCGGCTCGTCCCGTTCAAGCAGCTCCCGTCGATGCCCATCCGCATCATGCGCGGCACCGAGAACGCCGGCGACGTGCGCCCGGGCGAGGTCGTCACCGTCGTGCTCGACGTCGCCAACCTGGAGGCCAAGGAGGTCGCCGATTCCGTCCTGCCGATGCTCTCGAGCGCCGGCTCCGTCGCCCCGCTCTCGCGCGGACGCGGCCTCGTCGTCACCGACCGCCTCTCGAACATCCAGCGCGTCCGCACGCTGCTCGCCACCATCGGCACCGGCCAGTCCGCCGACCGCCAGATGAAGACCTACACGTTGCAGCACGCCTCGGGCGCCATCGTCTCGGACCTGCTCAACCGCACCTTCGGCATCGCCACCGCGCCGAAGCGGACCTCCTTCAACCCGAACACCAAGGCCATGGAGGTCCTGCCGCCGGATCCCGCCGACTACGTGACCTCGGTGTACGACGACGCCTCGCGGACCTTGCTGCTCTTCGGACCGCCGGAACGCCTGGCGCTGGCCGAGGAGCTGGTCAACAAGTTCGAGCAGAAGGAAGGCTCGGCCGGCGACGTCCGCATCTACTACCCGCAATCGATGAAGGCGGACGAGCTGGCCAACCTGATCCGCCAGGCCATCCCCGGCGTCGCCGCCGCCAACGAACCCGCCTCCGCCGCCGCCACCAAGGCCCGCGTCATCCCCGACCTCGCGCTCAACCGCGTCATCGTGGCCGCGCCCCTCCCCGGCCAGCTCGACCAGATCGAGCAGCTGGTGACCCGCGTGGACAAAGGCGTCCAGGGCGCCGTCGGCCAGAACGGCGAGAACGCCCTGGTGCCGACGCGCTCGCAGACGATCCAACTGACCAAGATCTTCCGGCCGCGCGCGACCGGGGCGACCAACGTGGCCAGCATCGTCCGCCAGGCGTTGACCCGGAGGAACAGCTCCGGCCAGGTCGCCACCACCGCCAGCGTGAGCTTCGACGCCGGCAGCCAGAGCGTCGTGGTGACCGGTTCGCCGGCGGATCTCCAGACTGCGACCGACATCGTCTCGCAGATCGAGACCGGCACGTCGCAGCCGACGCCGTTGCAGACGCGCTTCATCGACGTCGGGTCGCCGGAGGAGGCCCAGCGCATCCAGCCGCTGGTCGACCAGCTCTACCGCAACCAGACGGCCGACGGTTCGGCCGGCACGGTCGCGCACGCCAAGATCCTCGCCGACACCGGATCCGGCCGCCTCATCGTCACCGCGAGCCAGGACCATCTCGCCCGCATCGAGGCGCTGGTGAAGCAGCTCCGCGCCGACCGGCCGCAGGGTTTGTCGCGCCACCTCCGGGTCGTGGTCCTGAAGAACACGCGCACCGAGACCGCGTTCCCCGGCATCCAGAGCCTCGTCGCCGAGCGGATGGCCGACCGCAGGTTCTCCTCCCTGCCCAAGCCTTCGCTCGTCGCCGACGCGCCGAACAACCGCATCCTCGTCACCGCGACCGACGAGCAGCTCAAGGAGATCGAGGACGCCGTCGCCGTGGTCGACATCGCCCCGGCGCAGGCCGAGCGCGAGCTCAGCGTCATCCCGCTCCAGGCGAAGACCGCGGCGGAGATCCTCCCGCTGGTCTCGCAGCTCGTCGGGCAGCTCTCCGCGCCCGGCCAGCTCGCGCCGACCCTGATGGCCGACCCGACCGGCAAGCAGGTCATCGTGCTCGCCGTCGCCAAGGATCTCGAACGGGTGAGGACCCTGGTCAAGCAGTTCGACGTCACGGCCGCGACCGCCGCGCCGCGGCAGTTCCGCGGGATCGAGGTCTACGGCCGCACCGCCGCCGAGTTCACGCCGCTGGTCCAGCAGCTCTACCAGGAGCAGATCCGCGGACAGCCCGAGCCCGCCGGCGGACCGGCGACGTTGATCGCCGAGACCAAGAACAACCGCATCATGGTCAGCGGCGGCGAGAAGGAGATCGCCCGGGTCGAGGCCATCATCCGCCAGCTCGACCCCGTCGCGGCCAAGGGCTCGAAGGAGGAGACCCGCGTCATCCGCCTCAAGACCGCTTCCGCCGCGGAGATCGCCGGCCTGGTCGAGAAGAGCCTCAACGCGCAGACCCAGCAGGTCCGCGTGCTGCTCGACGCCCGCAGCAACAGCCTCGTGGTCACCGGCGAACGCGCCGCGGTCGAGGCCGCGTGGCAGATGGTCCAGCAGCTCGACACCCGCGGGGAATCCGGCCCGCGCGAGCTGCGCGTCATCGAGCTCAAGTCCGCCGATGCCGCGACCGTGGCGCCGATGGTCGGCAACCTCTTCGCCGAGCTGGTGAAGGACCAGCGCGGCGCCGATTACGTCTCCGCGACCAAGGTCGTGCCCGACACCTTGGCCAACCGCCTCATCGTCACCGGCAGCCACGCCGAGATCGAGCAGGTCGTCGCCCTCGTCGACCGCCTCGACAACGCCCCGCAGCAGGCGCCCGGCGCCCGCGTCTTCAAGCTCAACCTGGCCGAGGCAACGATGATGGCGCCCATCGTCTCCAACGCGATGGTGCGCTTCGACGCGCGCGGCCAGGCCGTCAAGCGCGTCACCGTGGCGGCCGACGAGAAATCCAACTCGCTCATCGTCTCCGGCAGCCGCTCCGACCTGCAGGACGTCGAGTCCGTCATCGAGAAGCTCGACGGCGAATCCACCGGCAAGGAGCGCGTGCTCCGCATCTTCGACGTGAAGGGCGACCCAGACGCGCTCGCGGCCACGGTGCAGAAGGTCTTCGCCGCGCAGAACCCCGGCCGGAGCATCGGCGGCCTGCTCAGCATCACGCCCGAGCCCGCCGGCAAGCGCCTGCTCGTGCTCGCCCCGCCCGCCACCCTCGCCCAGGTCGCCACCATGGTCACCGCGCTCGACGCGAACCCCGACCAGGGCGTCCGCGAGCTCCATCCGGTCGAGCTGAAGAACGCGACCACGGCCGATCTGCTCCCGAAGGTCCGCCAGATCTACACCGAGCAGTCCCAAGGCAAGACCATCAAGCCCGCGTCCATCTACGCGGACGCCTCCGGAACCCGCCTGCTGGTCCACGGCACCGAGGAACAGGCGTCGTCCATCCGCCAGATCGTCTCGACGATGGAGAGCGAGGCGCCGTCGGCGCGGGAGACCAAGACGTTCGACCTCGGCAAGCTCTCCGAGGCGCAGCGCGTGCTGCCCCTGCTCCAGCAGTTCTACAAGGACCAGGTCGCCAGCAGCCCGCGGTCCGGCATCGCCGACGCCCAGATCGTCAGCGACGGAAAGACCGGACGCCTGCTCGTCAGCGCGCGACCCGAGCACCTGAAGCTGATCGAGGACCTCGTCTCCCGCCTCCAGGTCGGCGACGCCGGGGCCTCGGCGGGACGCGAGACGCGGACCTTCGAGGTCGGCACCGCCGCCGACGTGCAGCGCCTCCAGCCGCTCGTCGAGCAGCTCTACAAGGACCAGTGGAAGGACAAGCAGGACACCGACCCGGCCGACGCCCGGATCATCGCCGACGCGAAGACCGGCCGCCTCATCGTCACCGGCAAGCCCGAGCACCTGAAGCAGATCGAGGCCATCCTCCAGCAGCTCGGCACCGGCAAGGCCCGCACCGAGAACCGCCAGACCCGCATCATCGACCTCACCACCGCCAGCGCCGTCGAGCTCGCGACCACCGTCCGCACCCTTTACACCGAGGAGGCCAAGGGCCGTCTCGGCGGCCAGACCGCCGACACGCTCATCACGCCCGACACCGGCGGCAACCGCCTCATCCTGGTCGGCGACACCAACGAGCTCACCGCCGTCGAGGAGATCGTCCGCAAGCTCGACAAAGGCAGCGCCCAGAGCGCCTCCGCCCGCGTCTTCAAGATCAAGTCCGCGGATCCGGACAAGGTCGCCGAGATCCTGACCACCTCGCTCGTCCGCTACGACGCCTACGGCCGGCCGCAGAAGCGCGCCACGGTCTCCGTCGACTCCAAGACCCGGACGTTGATCGTCACCGGCGACCCGAAGGAGCTCCAGGGCGTCTCGCTGATCATCGAGCAGCTCGACCAATCGCTCGGCGCCCAGCCCGAGCGGCGCACCAAGGTCATCACCCTCAAGCAGGGCAAGGCCGCGGCGCTCTCCTCCAAGGTCCGCCAGCTCTACGCCGACCGCATCAAGGGCCAGCCCGAGCTCGCCACCTCGGACATACTCATCCTCGAGGAACCGGAGAGCAACCAGCTCATCCTCGCCGGCAACGAGGCGCAGCTGAAGGTCGTCGACCAGATCGTCGACGAGATCCAGTCCGCGCAGATCACCCGTTCCGCCCGCGAGACGAAGCTGCTCGAGGTCGGTAGCGCCGACGAGCTGGCGCGCCTGCAGCCCTTGGTGCAGCAGCTCTACCAGGGCCGGATGAAGGGCCGCGACGCCAGCGACCCCGCCGACGCGCAGATCATCACCGACGCCAAGAACGCCCGCTTCATCGTCACGGCGCGCACGAACCACATCGCCGAGATCGAGTCCATCATAGCGCAGCTGCGCAGCGGTGACGCCGCGTTCCAGCCCCGCGACACCCGCGTGATCGACCTCGCCACCGCCAACGCCGTGGAGCTCACCACGACGGTCCGCACCCTCTACACCGAGCAGGCCAAGAACCGGCCGGGCGCGCCCGCCGCCGACACCTTGATCACCGCCGACACCAGCGGGAACCGCATCATCGTCACCGGCGCCACCAACGAGCTCGCCGTGGTCGAGGACATCATCCGCAAGCTCGACAAGGTCGGCGCCCAGAGCGCCAGCACGCGCGTCTTCAAGCTCAAGTCGGCCGATGCCGACAAGGTCGTCGAGATCCTCGGCACCGCGCTCGTCCGCTACGACGCCTACGGCCGCCCGCAGAAGCGCGTCAGCGTCGTCACCGATCCCAAGACCCGCACCATCATCGCCACCGGCGACCCCAAGGAGCTCCAGTCCGCCGCCGTCATCATCGAACAGCTCGACACGTCGCTCGGCACGCAGGCCGGCCGTTCGATGCGGGTGCTGACCGTGAAGAACCGCTCCGTCGGCGAGCTCGGATCGAAGGTGCGTCAGGTCTACACCGACCGCAGCAAAAGCCAGGCGGAGCTCGGCGGCAGCGAGGCCCTGATCCTCGAGGACGCCGCGAGCAACCAGCTCATCGTCGCCGGCACCGAGCCCCAGCTGGTCGCCATCGAGGAGATCGCCGTGCTGCTCCAGGCCGGTGGCGGCGGCGAGAACGGCCGCGCCGTCCGCGTCGTCTCCCTCGAGCGCAGCAACGCCACGAGCCTGGTGGCCATGCTGTCCCAGCTCTACGCCAAGCAGATCGCCAGCCCGGACCCCGCGGTCCGCCTGATGGTCAGCGTCGGCGGGAACGAGCGCACGCTGGTCGTCGACGCGCCCGCCGCCACCGCCGAGAAGGTCGAGCAGCTGGTGAGGTCGATGGACCAGACCGACCCCGCCGCCCAGAACGTCATCCAGACCGTCCGCCTCAACAAGAGCCGCGCCGAGGACCTCGCCGACGCCGTCAACCGCACGCTCACCAACCGCATCGGCTCGGGTCCCGGTGCCGGCCGCCGCGTCGCCGTCACCGCGGTCCCGGGCGCCAACAGCCTCCTCATCAACGGCCCGACCAACGCGGTGCAGGACGTCCTCAAGATCGTCCACGAGCTCGACTCCGACGGCAACGGCAACCCGGGCGACATCGAGGTCCGGATCTACAAGCTCGAGAACGGCATCGCCCGCGAGGTCTCGTCGGTCCTCCAGCAGCTGCTCCAGAACGTCACCCGCAACCTCCGCGGCGGATCCGCCGACGGCGAGGGACGTCGCGGCCCGGCCGTCAGCGTGTCCATCGACGAACGTTCCAACAGCCTCATCGTCTCCGCGACGCCCGCGCACTTCCGCGTGGTCGAGAAGATCCTGCCGACGCTCGACAAGGCGCCCGAGCGGTCCGACCGCGACGTGCAGTTCGTCTGGCTCAAGAAGGCGAAGGCGTTCGACGTCTCCGCCAAGCTCGGCGCCCTGTTCGAGGACCGCCCCCGCTCCGCCCGCCCGGTGATCGAGCCCGACCTCTCAGCCAATTCGCTCACCATCATCGCCAAGCGCGGCGACATCCCGCAGATCCAGGACCTCGTCTCGCGCCTCGACGAGCAGGGCAAGGATTCCGCCGTGCAGGTGCGGCTCCGCCCGCTCGAGCGCGTCGCCGCCGACCAGATGGCGAAGATGCTCGAGTCCATCTACCCGCAGGTCTCCGGCAAGGCGCTCCGCGTCGCCGACAAGGTCCCGGCCGCCTCCCCGGAGAAGAAGGCCGACGACACCGCGCCCTC
>CANGMH010000138.1 GCA_947454005.1 Verrucomicrobiota bacterium | reverse complement strand
TGGACCTGGAGTTGGGCGGCTTCCAGGGCCGGCCGAGCGACGATCTGGTCGCGCTCGAAGAGTTCGCGTTCGCGCTTTTCCTGGCCGCGGGCGATGACCAGGGCGGCGGCCGCTCCGTCGAGTTCGGCATCGAGCAAGGCAAGAGGTGAAGGATCGAGGACGTTCCCATGCGCGACCGCGACGGCCGGGATCCGGGCCGGCAGAAGCTTGCGGACCTCCAAGCCGATCCGGGCCTGCGCCGCGGCATCGAGCGTCAATCCTTCGAGCTTCGCTTCGTGCTTTGGTGCCTCGACCTTCTTGGCTGCCGGATGGTCGTCGTCGTCCGCCCGGGGCGTCGCGATCGCCAAGGCCGTCCCGATGACGAGGAGAGTGATCCGGATCGGCGACAGAAACGTGGACACAGGCGATTGGTGGCAGGAGGACGCGAGGCGAGCGATGAGAAACGGATGGAGCGCCGGACCGCTGATGAAAAGGTCAGTACACGATGACGAATGTGCCGTCGGTCCGGGCGTAGGCGGCCGCGTGGCTCCAGACCGGGATGCCCGGTCGGCTCCCGCGCTCTGCCGTCGGTTTGCCGGCGGCATCGAAGACCTGCCATGCCAGGTCGCCGCCGCGCTGCCAGCCGGTGCCTTCCGTCCACGCGACCAGCATCTCGCCCTTGGCGTTGACCGCCAACGCCGGGTGCTTCGCCCCAGCGGCGGACTCGATCCGGGTCGGCTTCGAGACGCCTGTCCCGACCGCGGAGAAATGGATCCGACCCTTGGTCTCCCATGCCGCGGTCATACCGGCCTTGGATCCGAGCAGCGCCGCGCTGCTCATCGGGCACGACCCGGTCTCCCAATCTTGCAGCGGCTCGACCGTGAAGGTGACGCCGTGGTCGCGCGACACCGCCAGCGTGGCCTCGCGGTGGACGTTCGCCTTCGCCGACCGGTAGAGCGCGAAGATCTCGCCTCCGGGGCCGGTGACCGCCTCCATGCCGCAGCACCCGCACGCCCCCGTGCCGTCGGTCACCGGTGTCTCGGGAGCGAAAGATCTGCCGTCATCGGTCGAACGGGCGAGGAAGACACGACGGTTGTCCTCGCTGGTCTTGGTGCCCGGCGTTCCGGCGTGCCACAGGACGTGCACCCGGCCGTCGGCGTCCGCGGCCACGCTCCCGCCGCCGTCGAGGTCAGTCGTCCGGGTCACCAGGTTGCGCTGCGGCTCGAAGGCCGTACCGGCGGGGTCCGAACGCGCGTAGAGCAGCGGCGAACCGACCTCCGGCTTCGGCGTCGCCGTGCCGGAGCCGTTCCAGACCACGTGTGCCCGGCCGTCGCGGCCGACCGCGATCTGGGGGCCGCGGATGGTCCCGATGGCGATGGCGCTTCCGGGCTGGCTATTGATCCGCACCGGAGCGCCGGACGGCGATGTGTCAGCAGAGTGGTGTCGATAGAAGACGTCCGACGCCTTCGGGTCCCCGCCGAGCCACACCATGTGGATGCTCCGGTCCGCGGCGACGGCCAACCGGGGCTGCATGCCTCCTTCGGGCAGGCGGTGGAACTCGACCGCTGCCGAAGCCCGGGAACTTCCCGCGCATAGCACCGTGGCGGCGAAGACCGCGCGGAAGAAGCGGGGACGGTGGAGCATGGGAAGGCGGGGCAGGGGACGGCGTACGGTTCAGTTGCGTTCCGGGGCGTTCCGGCGGAGCCCGACCTCGTGGGCGATGTCATCGAACTCCTGTCGGCTGACCTCGTGGAGCTCCTTGCCCCGCTTGGCGAGCTTCTCGTTGATCTTGACCGCTTTCTCGGTCATCTCCTCGTGCGTCTCCTTCGAGCCGCCGACGAGCGCGAAGTTCTTCCCGGTCGTCAGGCGCTTGTGTCCGTCCGAGTCGAGGCCGATGCCGACCATGAGCGCTGCGGGTGCCTTCTCGTCCTTCTTCTTGGGCGGCTTTGCCATGGCGGCAGCGTGGCGAATCGGGCGTCCGCTGTCCATTTTTCACCTGCGGACCACCGACTTCTGGACATTCATCTTGCGACCCAGTCAACCGATTTGTTACATATTCCCCCGCCATGGCAGCCATCGGGCGGTTCCAAAAAGGGGATGAGACGTTCCACGCGAAAGTCGTCGACGGAGAGCTCTTCAAGCTCATCGGCGACGTGTTCGGCTCGCCTTCTTTCGAGAAGAAGCCGACCCCGCTCAAGGGCGTGAAAACGCTCGTCCCGGTCACCCCATCGAAGATCATCGCCGTCGGACTGAACTACGCCGACCACGCCCGCGAGGCCGGCAAGCCGCTGCCCAAGGAGCCGCTGATCTGGCTCAAGGCCACCACTTCCCTGATCCCCGACGGCGCGAAGATCGAGATCCCGTTCGCCAACCACCGCACCGATTTCGAGGCCGAACTGGCCATCGTCATCGGCCGTCGGATGCGCAACGTCACCACCGCCGCGGCGGCCCGCTACATCTTCGGCTACACGGCCGCTCAGGATATCACCGACCGGACGATCCAGAACTCCGAGAGCCAGTTCGCGCGCTGCAAATCGTTCGACACCTTCACTCCGCTCGGGCCGTACATCGAGACGAAGATCGACCCGCATGATCTGAGCATCCAGCAGTTCCAGAACGGGCAGCTGCGTCAGAACAGCAACACGAGCCAGCTCGTCTTCAACTGCTTCCAGATCGTCAGCTTCGTCTCGACGAACATGACGATGCTCCCGGGCGACGTGATCCTCACCGGCACCCCGAGCGGTGTCGGCCCGATCGAGTCCGGCGACCGCCTTGAGGTCCGCATCCAGGGGCTCGCCCCGCTGGTCAACACGGTGAAGTGAGGTGCGCGGCGAGGGCGGCCATCCGCGAGGTGGCGCGGTTGCGGGCGTTCCACGCCCTATCCCGCGGCACAGGCTCCTCATGGTGCTCCCCGATTTCCGCTCCCGTCGACCGGGGCGGTCCTTTTGAACCGAGAGCGGACGTCTCCTCTGCCGGGCTGGAATTGCTTTCTGTGCTCCCGGCACGCGAGAGTAGCCGCCGGCTTCCGATAGGCGTCGGAGGAGACCTGATTGTCCTTTCCTCTGTCACCTTCCTGAAGACCACCCGTAGACGATCCGCATAGACTCGCCCCCGTTCTTCCATTTCTCATCTCGAACCATGCGCTGGACCCAGACCTTCATCCCCACCCTCAAAGAGACCCCTGCCGACGCCGAGATCGTGTCGCATCAGCTGCTGCTGCGCGCCGGCCTCGTCCGCAAGCTCACCGGCGGCCTCTACACCTTCCTGCCGATGGGGCTGCGCGCCCTCACCAAGGTCGCCGCCATCGTCCGCGAGGAGATGGATCGCGCAGGCGCGATCGAGGTGTCCATGCCGCTGCTCCAGCCCACGGACATCTGGCATGCCTCCGGCCGCTACGAGGCCATGCGGGACAACCTCTACAAGGTCAAGGACCGGGCCCAGAAGGAATGGGCGCTCTGCCCGACCGCCGAGGAGGTCATCACCACCCTCGCGGCGAACGAGTTCAGCTCCTACAAGCAGTTCCCCAAGAACTTCTACCAGGTCGGCACCAAGTTCCGCGACGAGATCCGTCCGCGTTTCGGCCTGATGCGCGCGAAGGAGTTCCTGATGAAGGACGCCTATTCCTTCGACACCACCGATGCCGGCGCGATGGCCAGCTACCAGAAGATGTACGACGCCTACACGCGCATCTTCGCCCGCTGCGGACTGCGGGCGTTCGCGGTCGAGGCCGACACCGGCATCATCGGCGGCAACCACTCCCACGAGTTCATGATCCCGGCCGAGACCGGCGAGAACGACGTGGTCTACTGCGAGGCCTGCAACTACGCCGCCAACATCGAGAAGGCCACCAGCGGCCTGCCCAAGACCGCGCCGCGCGATCCCGGCCCCGCGCCCGAGAAGTTCGCCACTCCCGGTGTCGTGACCATCGAGGCCCTCGCCAAGGACCCGTACAAGGTCCCCGCCAACCGCCAGATCAAGACGCTCGTCTTCATCGCCGACAGCAAGCCCGTGCTCGTGCTCGTCCGCGGCGACGACCAGCTGAACGAGGCGAAGTTCATGGCCAAGACCGGCGCCATCGAGGCGCGGCCGGCCGACGCCAAGAACCCGGCCGACCTCGTCCATTTCACCGCCCTCGGCGCCATGCCCGGCTCGCTCGGTGCCGTCCGCAACGTGCCCGCCGGTTGGAAAGTCCTCGCCGACGAACGCCTCCGGGGCGCCAACGGCATGACCACCGGCGCGAACGAGGACGGCTTCCACCTCCGCGACGTCTCGATGGACCGCGACATCCGGGTCACCGAGTGGCACGACCTCCGGACCGTCACGGTCGGCGAGCCGTGCGCGAAGTGCGCCAAGCCGCTGAAGATCCGCCGCGCCATCGAGGTCGGCCATGTCTTCAAGCTCGGCACCAAGTACAGCGTGCCGCTCAACGCCACCTTCCTCGACGAGGCCGGGCAGCGCGCCCCGCTCGTGATGGGCTGCTACGGCATCGGCGTCACCCGCACGCTCCAGGCCGTCATCGAACAGGGCAACGACAAGGACGGCATCATCTGGCCCGTGAGCGTCGCGCCCTACCACGTCTGCATCACCCCGCTCGCCGTCGCGGCCGAAAGCCCGGCGATGAAGCTCGCCGAGCAGCTCTATGCCGAGCTGACCGCGGCCGGCCTCGAGGTGCTCATCGACGACCGCGATGAACGTCCCGGCGTGAAGTTCAAGGACAGCGAGCTCGTGGGCTTCCCCATCCGCATCGGCCTCGGCGAGAAATCCCTCGCGAAGGGCGAGGTCGAGATCAAGCCCCGGTCCGGCGCGCTCCGCTCGGTGAAGACCGAGGACGCAGCGGCCGACGTCATCGCCTGGGTCAAGGCCGAGAAGGCCAAACTGGCCTGACCATCCACGGGCAGCGGGAGAGGAGCCGGAGGGCGAGGCCGTCTCCGATCCGACGCTTCATCCCGGACGCCAGCATCGGTCCGCGATGTCCGCCGTGACGTCGCGGATCTTCTGCGGGAGGCTCGCCACCGATGGACATCACCGCGACGCGACAAGGACTGCGCCTCAGCCAACACGGCGTGGTCATCAGCGAGATGCGAACATCGGCGGGGCCGACCCATAGCGTCTTCGACGTGCTCGCGGCGCTGATCCTGGTCCTGGCGCCGCCAGGCCGGGTCGGCGTGCTGGGGTTCGCGGGCGGTGGCATGATGGCCCCGTTGGCCGCGTTGGGCGTGGACCGGGTGATCGATTCGGTGGACCTCGACCAGGAGTCCCACGCCTTGTTCTGCCGGCATTGCCCGGCCTGGGCAGATCGCGTCGCTTGGGAGCACGCCGAGGCCGGCGCCTGGCTAGGGCGCCAAGCCCCCGACTTCAGCCTGCTCATGGACGACCTCTCGGTCCCGTGCGACGGCGATGTGACCAAGCCGGCGATCTCATGGGAGCCGTTGCCCGGAGCGATGAGGAGCCGGCTCCGGACCGGTGGTATCACGGTCGCCAACCTGCTTCCGCCGTCCGGCGCAACATGGGAGCCCGCGCTCTCGCGGATGGCCCGCGGTTCCGGGAGCGCGCGGATCATCCATCTCGACGACTTCGTCAACCGCATCCTCGTCGCGGGCGACGACCTGCCGTCCGCCCGGTGGCTTGGATCGAGGCTTCGCATCGCGCTTCGGCAGATCGGTTCCCGCCAAGCCGGTCGGATCCACGTCCGCGCTCTTCGTTGAGGCCGGGTGGCAGCGCCGGATCCTGATCGGGTGCCGATGTCCCGCGGTCCGCCTCGATCGATGCCGCAACGGCCTTCGTCCGGCTTGCGGCTTGAACGGATGTAACCTGAGCGTAACCTTCTGGTCACACTCGCCATGGATCGCACCCTCTTGTTCCCCGTCGCCCTTGCGCTGATCTTGCAGGCCGGCGCCGCGACACCTCCGAAGCATCCGTCGGACCTGTACCAGACGACCAACGTCTGGACGCTGCACCTGCGCTTCACCGCCGACCAGTGGAAGGCCATGGAACCGAAACGCGCGGAGGGCACCGGTGACGGCGGCGGTTTCGGGTTCCGTCCACCTGCCGGCGGCGAAGGCCGGGATTCGATGCTCCAAGGCGCGCCGGGCAAACGGAACGGGCTCTCGTCTTCGATGATGGGGCTCGAGTTCGAGTACGTGCACGCCGACCTGGATTTCGGCGGGGTGCAACTCAAGGACGTCGGCGTCCGCTACAAAGGCAACGGCACCTACATGGAGTCGCAGGGCGGTGACAAGCGTCCCCTCAAGATCGACCTGAACCGGTATGTCAAAGGCCAGAAGCTGGCCGGCCACACCACCCTCGACCTCCAGAACAACACGACGGACGCGGCGATGATGAACGACGCGCTCGGCTACCGGTTGTTCCGCGATGCCGGCGCCCCGGCGCCCCGGACCGCCTACGCCAAGGTCTACGTGGATGCCCCGGGCGCCCACACCAACCGCTACTTCGGCCTGTACACGCTGGTCGAGAACGTCGACGCCCATTTCGCCAAGCAACGCTTCGGGTCGAAGGACGGCCTGGTGCTGAAGCCCGTCACATCGCGCCTCTTCTCCGACCTGGGCGACGATTGGGCGAGGTATGAGGGCCCGTACGACCCGAAGACCAAGCCGACCGCGGCGCAGAAGAAGCGGGTGATCGAGCTGGCGAAGTTCGTGTCCCACGCGGACGACGCGGAGTTCGCCAGACGGTTCGGCGATTTCGTGGACGTCCAGGCGTTCGCCCGCTTCATGGCGGTGACCGTCTGGCTCTCCAATTTCGACAGCGTGCTCGACATGGGGCAGAACTTCTACGTCCACATCGACGCAGGCACGGGGAAGGCCACGTTCATCCCGTGGGACCTCGACCACTCTTTCGGGACCTTCGGCATGAAGGGCACGCAGGAGGAACGCGAACAGCTGAGCATCTGGCATCCCTGGACCGGCTCGAACCGTTTCTTGGAGCGGGCGTTCGCGGTCGAGGCCTTCCGCGACGCCTACCGCGTGGAGCTCGGGCGCATCGACAAGTCCGTCGCTCGGCCGGAGCGCCTCAGCGCGCAGGTCGACGAGATCGCGGCGGCCACGCGCGACGCGGTGAGGGAGGAAGGCGAGGAGAAGGCCCGTCGCTTTGAGCAATCCGTCGCCGGCGAGGTCCCGTCCCCGGGCGCGACGCGCGGCGACTTCCGCGGGCCGCCGCCCGGCGACGAGCGTCCCCGGCCGGAAGGAGGGCCCGGCGGAGCCGATGGCCCGCGCCGGCGCGGCGGTGGGGGCGGTTTCGGTTTCGGTGCGTCGAAGCCTCTGAAGGCGTTCGTCGTCGCCCGCAGCGCGTCGGTCGGCGACCAGCTGGCCGGCAAATCCAAGGGCAAGGAGGTCCAGGACCGGATGTTCGGCGGCGGCGGCGGCCCGGGTGGCCGCGGCGGGTTCGGTCCGGGGAATTTCTTGGCGGCACCGATGCTCGCTCTGGCGGACAGCAACGGGGACGGGAAGGTGCAGCCCTCGGAGTTGCGGGCGCTGGGCGAGCGCTGGTTCACGGCTTGGGACGTCGACAAAGAAGGCGAACTGCGGCAGGCACAGTTCAGCAAGGGGCTCAACACGGCGTTTCCGCCACCGCCCGGACTGGATGGACCTCCCGGCGGCGGCGGTTTCGGTCCCGGGAACTTCGTGGGGCCGACACTCCTCGCCGCGATGGACACGGACAAGGACAAGGCGGTGTCCAAGGCGGAGTTCCTCGCGGCGTTTGAGAAGTGGTCGGTCGCTTGGGACTCCGACCGGAAGGGCTATCTCGACGAGGACAAGATCAAGGCAGGATTGAACCAAGCGCTGGGCCAACCGGGGGGACCTGGCGGACCTGGCGGACCTGGTCGTCCGGGTGGTCCGGGAGGCGGGAGGTGACGCAGTCGCATGCAGGCCGGCGTCCCGGGTGCGCGGCGTCCCGATGTTTCCGCTTGTGCCGGTCGCGGTGGTGGACGACAAGTGCTTGCCGCTCGCGTGCGGCCACGATCTTTTGATTTTCCCTGCCCGGTGCGTGTATCGAGGCAAATGTCCTTCGACCTTGTAACAAAACACGGGAGCGCCAAGACGGTGCCATAAACAGCCGCCAGGCCTTTACTGGAAGGCGAACGTTGCCCGTTGCTCCCACCTAGTCCTCAGGTAGAAGGAACTGTCTCCCACGGCCAGGGCGGGGATTTTCGTTCCTCGGGCTTGGAAGCCGGCCGCCCGTTGGCAGAGGATCAGCCGTGGCCCAGGCCGACCTTTTCATCGCTCCTGTCCTGCCGGCCCCTGCATCCGTTGAGGAGCCGGGGCCCGCGGTCTACGCGACGAGCGCACCGCTCGCGGCGCGGATGCGTCCGCGCGACCTGTCCGAGTACGCGGGCCAATCCCACATCCTCGCCCCCGGCCAGCTGCTGCGCCGCGCCATCGAGGCCGACCGCGTCCAGTCGTTGATCTTCTACGGCCCGCCCGGCACCGGGAAGACCTCGCTCGCCCAGATCATCGCGGCGCAGACCCGTGCGAAGTTCGAGCGCTTGAGCGGCGTGGAATCCAACGTCGCCGACATGCGCCGGGTGCTGTCCGGAGCGTCGAACCGCCTCCTGAACACCGGGCAGCCGACGCTGCTCTTCATCGACGAGATCCATCGCTTCAACAAGGCCCAGCAGGACGTCCTGCTGCCCGACGTGGAGAGCGGCGTGGTGAAGCTCGTCGGCGCGACGACCCACAACCCGTTCTTCTTCGTCAACTCGCCGCTCGTCTCGCGTTCGCAGGTCTTCGAGCTCCGTCCGTTGACCGAAGGGGAGCTGCTCGGACTGCTCCGTCGCGCGCTCGCGGACGGCGGGCGCGGTCTCGGCCATCTCCGGATCCAGGCGGACGACGCCGCCTTGGCCCACATCGTCCGGGTCTCCGACGGCGACGCCCGCAAGGCGCTCAACTCGCTGGAGATCGCCGCGCTCACCACGCCGCCGGGCGCGGACGGGGTCATCCCCATCGACCTCGCGGTCGCCGAGCAGTGCATCCAGAAGAAGGCGATCGTCTACGACGGCGACGGCGACGCGCACTACGACACCATCAGCGCGTTCATCAAGTCGATGCGCGGTTCCGACCCGGACGCCACGCTCTACTGGCTGGCGAAGATGATCCACGCCGGCGAGGATCCCCGGTTCATCGCCAGGCGCATCGTGGTCCACGCCGCGGAGGACGTCGGGTTGGCCGACCCGATGGCCTTGGTGCTCGCGCGGGCCGCGGCGGAGGCGGCGGAGTTCATCGGTTGGCCCGAGGCCCGCATCCCCATCGCCGAGGCCGCGCTCTACATCGCCACCGCGAACAAGAGCAACTCCGTCATCGTCGCCATCGACGCCGCGCTCGAGGACGTGCGGTCCGGCCGGACGTTGCCGGTCCCGTCCCATCTCCGCGACGCCCACTACAAGGGCGCCAAGCAGCTCGGCCACGGCGAAGGCTACCGGTACGCGCACGACCACGAAGGGCATTTCGTGCCGCAGGACCATCTCGGGGAACCGCGCCGCTATTACGAACCGAGCGACCAAGGGGTGGAGAAGAAGATCAAGGAACGCGTCGACCGCTGGCGGGCGCTCACCGAGGCCGCGCGGATCCATCCCGTCCCGGCGAAGGACCGGCCCGCATGAGCGCCGTGGCCGGAGCCAAGGCGGCGCTGCGGAGCGAGGTCCGCGCGCGGATCGCGGCGATGCCGGAAGAGCGTCGCGCGTCGGAGAGCGCCGAGGTGGTCCGGCACATCCTAGCGGACGCGGCGTGGACGGCCGCGCGGTCGGTCCTGTTGTTCATGCCGTTGCCGGACGAGGTCCGCATCCGGCCGCTGATGGACGAGGCATGGGCGGCGGGCAGGTCCGTCGCGCTGCCCGCGTCGGATGCGGCGACCGGTGCCTACGTCGCTAAACGGGTCGTTTCCGCGGCCGACCTGCGGCCCGGTCGGTTCGGGATCCTGGAGCCGCGCGAAGGATGTCCGGTGGTGCTGTTCAGCGCGCTGGACTTGGTGTTGGTGCCGGGCATAGCCTTCGACCGTGCT
>CANGMH010000137.1 GCA_947454005.1 Verrucomicrobiota bacterium | reverse complement strand
GCCCAGCGTCGTCGCCGGATTGGTGTCGCGGCCGGTGATCGCGGTCCCCACCAGCGTGGGCTACGGGGCCAGCTTCGGCGGCCTCGCCGCGCTGCTCGGCATGCTGAACTCCTGCGGCAGCGGCGTGACGGTGGTGAACATCGACAACGGTTTCGGCGCCGGCTACGCGGCGGCGCAGATCAACGCGCTCCGCGGCTGAACGGGACGTCCGCCTATCCCAGCTTCCGGCGGAACTCCCGGCAGGCGGCGGCGACATCGGGCGCGCCGAGGATCGCGGAGACGACGCAGATCCGCGTCGCTCCGGCGGCGAGGACGTCGTCCAGGTTCCGCAGGTGGATCCCGCCGATGGCGAACCAGGGGACCGCCACGTTCGCCGCGGCCCAACGCACGTAACCGAGCGTCACCGGCGCGGCGGTCGGTTTCGTGCCGGTCGCGAACACCGGCCCGATCGCGATGTAATCGGCGCCGGCGGCCACGGCGCGCGCGGCCTGTTCCGGCGCGTGGGTGCTGAGCCCGATCTCCGGGCGGTCGCCGTCGGGCATCAGCTGCCCGACCCGGGTGAAGCCAGCGTCGAAGAAATCCTCCTGCCCGAGATGGCACACCTCGGCACCGGTCTCGGCGGCGACGTCGAGATGGTCGTTGATCACCAGTCTCACGCCGGCCGCCCGGGTCACCGGCAGGACCGCGGTCGCCAAGCGCCTCACGTCGTCCGACGAGGCGCCTTTGGCGCGGACCTGGATGAGATCCGAGCCGCCGTCGCACAATTGCCGCGCGACCTCCGCGGGATCGCGTCCGGCCAGATAGGCGGTGTCGATGAAGGTGTAGAGGCGGCAGTCGGCGAGGGGCTTCACTTGTAGGGATGGAACATCTCGGCTTCGAACCGGGGCTGCTGGATCTCGACCACCCGGCGGTCCCGGAGGGCTTCGACATGGGCGTCCATGTGGGCGATGTTCACGCGGCCGTTGTGCATGACGAAACTTCCGTTGATGGCGCTGCCGCCCGGATGGAACGCGGCGTTCTTCATCGTGCGCGGGTCCTCGTTCACCAGCAGGACCTTGCTGCTCGGTCGTCGGACGCCGTTGATCTGCGTGCCCTTCGGACCGACCTCCGCCGCGCCGTCGCCGACCGGCGCCCCCGGGTCGAGCAGGCCGTTCATGCTGAAGGTCACCCGAAGCGCCTTGCCCTGCGGCCCGGTGCTCGGGCATTGGTAGACCGGGAAGCTCTCGGTGAACGTCTCGCTGTACGGCAACCGCGACCGCGAGAGCACGTAGGGGAACAGCGATCCCGACTCGGCGTGGAAGCCGTATCCGGGCGTCTTCCATCGGGTCCGGTCGTTGGTGTCGGCATCCGGTTGGCCGCCGAAGACCCAGTCGGCGGCGTAGCGCGGGTTGGTGTTCCCGCGGTCGGTCAGCCCGGGCCAGCAGAGGAATCCTTGGGAATCATCGGCATAGACGAGCATGCCGATGGACAACTGCCGGAGGTTGCTCTTGCAGACGGTGGAACGCGCGCCCTCCTTCGCTTTGCTGAGCGCCGGGAGGAGCATCCCGGCCAAGATGGCGATGACCGCGACGACGACCAGCAGTTCGATCAGCGTGAACCCCGGCCGGGCGGCGGCACCGCGGTCCGGTCGAAATGCGGTGTGCATGGCTTCGGAGCCCCGACCGGGTCGGGGGTCACTTCTTGGAGGTCGTGTGGGCGCGCAGCCACTCGTTGTCGACCTTGCTGGTCGTGAGCGGCACGCCGCCATGGGCCCCGTGGTAGTCGCCGGTGTAGCCGGGGTTGTTGAACTTGCCGTCGACCCACTTGTGGCTCTCGGCATGGCCGTCGCCGAACGCAAAGTTCGACGACCTGCCGTGGTAGTTCCCCGGGACGTGGTAGACGCCGCCGGAACCGGTCATCTGCACGCCGAAGAACGGCCGGCAGATGCTCTCCGGATGGATCTCGCCGAAGACGAAGGTCTCGGTCGCCGCGACCATCTGCGAAGCCTTCTTGGGCACGAGATACAATCGGTCGCTGCCTTGGTCGCCCGAGCCGTAGGCGGCCGCCTCGCTCCATCCGACGAAGGAGTTCATCGCGTAGGTTCGGGGATTGCGGACCTTCTTGCCGTTGATGGTGTGGGCATAGGTGTCGCCCGGGCATTTGAAGCTGCCCTTGGCCTTGAGATAGGGCGCCAGCAAGGAGACGCGCTCGTTGATCAGACCGTCGGCCGAACCTTCGACGAGGTTGCTGTTCTCGCGGCCCTCCACCCAGAGGCGAGGCACGAACGACGGCGGCGGATTCGTGAGGTTGATCGTGTCGTTGCCCGCGCCGTTCGGGGCGAAATAGTCTTGGAAGTCCGTCGCGTACACCAGCGACGCGGTGATCATCTGCTTCTCGTTGTTGAGGCAGCTGATGCCGGTCGCCTTCTGCTTCGCCTTGCTGAGCGCCGGCAGCAACATGCCGGCGAGGATCGCGATGATGGCGATCACGACCAGAAGTTCGATCAGGGTGAACCCGTGCAGGCGGCGTGGCTTCATATGGCTGAAAACTGTCGGTGGACTGCTGAGATTAGCCATGGACCTGTTCAGCACAACTCCGAAAGCAGCTGCTCCATCTCGGCCAACGGTCCTTCGTGATGTTGCGCCACCGCCAGGTCGCGGGCCCGGGTGAAGGCGGCGACGGCCTCGGCCCGGTCGCCGAGCGACTGCGCGCAACGCCCGAGCAGGATCTCCACGACCATCCAACCCGGTTTCCGCGCGAGCGCCACGGTGAGATGCTCCCTGGCGCCGGCGAAGTCGCCGAGATCGAAGAGCGCCTTGCCCAGGCTGAACCGCGCGAGCTCGTTCTGGGGGTACTGGGCGACCATCTGGCGTTGGCGGGTGAGCGGATCAGGGACGTCGGACATGCGAAGCAAGAGAACCGGGCCGGCCCGACGAAGTCCATCCAAGGCTCGCGGTCGGGTGTGATCAGAAGTGGCGGTCAGGTTGGCGGATGGAGCGCAGCCCGACAGGATGCACGATCTAGACGCCCGGAGGCGGGACTCTCGACGACGCGGGAAGAATCCACGGACGGGCGGCAGCCCGTCCCCACCATCGTGGGTAGGGTCCGCGCCGCCGCGCGACCCCATCTGTCCAGCCAAGGACCTCCATGGGTAGGAAGCAGCCGCCGACCTCCTCGCGCTCGCCTACCGCGATCTTCCCTCATGCCACCTCGACTGACCGCCACTTCTGATCGCACCTCTCGCGGGCGCGATCGACCGGGAGAAGGTCGCGCCAGAACGGGGATGAAGCCCCGCCCGGGGCGTCATCGGATCCTCGCCCGGACCACCCCTTCGGATGCCCTGACCGGAGGCAAGACGCTGGACATGGTCCGCCGGCATCCAAACCTTTCCGCAAACGAACCCGCCATGGATGCCCCGACCCACGATCCCCATCTCCAAGGTCTGCGCACCGTCCTGTACCACGCGCCGGACCTGGACCAAGCCAAGGGCTGGTACTCGCGCGTGCTCGGCTTCGCGCCGTACTTCGACCAGCCTTTCTACGTGGGCTTCAACGTCGGCGGCTACGAACTGGGTCTCGATCCCGATGCCACCAGCACACCGGGAGGCGCCGGCGGTGCGGTCGTGTACTGGGGTGTCGCCGACGCGGCGGCCTCGCTCGATCGGCTGATCTCGCTCGGGGCGACCCTGCGTTCCGGCGTCCAAGATGTCGGCGAAGGCATCCGGGTCGCCACCGTGCTGGACCCTTTCGGGAACATCTTCGGCATCATCCAGAACCCGCACTTCTCCATCCGCTCGACGGTTTGCGATCCGCCCAAGGATATCGCGACGGCACCCGCTCCGTCGGGCCCGGGCACGCCGCTATCGCCGGAGGATCTCTTGAAGTCCTTGGTCGGTTCATGGGAAGGCACCTGCCGGACGTGGTTCGAGCCCGGCCAGCTGGCGGATGAATCGAAGGTCACCGGCACGATCGGTCCGGTGCTCGGAGGACGGTTCTTCCGGCACGGATACGAGGGCACGATCGAGGGACGTCCCCGCCATGGCGAGGAGACGATCGCGTTCAACACGGTCACGAAGCGCTTCCAGACCTCATGGATGGACGACTTCCACATGAGCTACGCGATCATGACCTCCGAGGGCGAGGCGACGCCGAAGGGCTTCGTGGTGACGGGCGAGTACGACACTGCTCCGGGCGCTCCGCGCTGGGGTTGGAAGACGGTCTTCGAGCTCCTCGATCTGGATCATCTCACCATCACCGCGTACAACGTGACGCCGGAGGGCGAAGAGGCGAAGGCCGTCGAGACGACGTACACTCGCACGAAGCAGTGACGGGCCTCCGGGGTCGGCCCGGTCGGATGGAGCGATCCTTCCTCCCGAGGCGTCTCCGGTCGCAGGTGCTCTCGAGGTTCGTGCCTGCGGTCCGCGGAGAAGTCGGGTCGCCCGTTCATCGCGGGGCAGGGGCATCGTGAGAAGGGCCGGGGATCGGACCTGTCGCGGATCCGGATCGGCGTGTCCTACCCATCGGAGAAGCGGTGCGTCCGATCGGGAAGGGAAAGCCATCCTCCGGCTCTCATGGCGCGGGTCAGGCCCACCGACGGCAAAGCACGGGCGCGGAGCGTTTTGCCACCGGGCCGGTGGTCCTGAAAAAAGTCCGGGTCTTCCTGCCGGGACACTTGCCACATCTCGCCTGCGAGGCTTAACAATGTGCCGAAGAGTTCCCCGTGAAACCGTCCTGGAAAAACGCATGCTGAAGATCCTCGGACCCAAGCCCGCGAACAGCGGCTTCTGCGACGGCGTGTCGCGTCGCGACTTCTTGCGCATCGGCGCGCTCGGGCTCGGCGGACTCGCCCTTCCGCAGGTCCTCCAGGCCGAGGCCGCGGCCGGCATCCGTTCCGCCGGCAACCAGCACAAGGCGGTCATCATGATCTTCCTGCCGGGCGGGCCGTCGCATCAGGACATGTTCGACCTGAAGATGGATGCCCCTGCCGAGGTGCGCGGCGAGTTCAAGCCCATCCCGACCAATGTCCCCGGCATCCAGATCTGCGAGCATCTGCCGCGGTTGGCGCGGTTGGCCGACAAGTATTCCATCGTCCGCTCCATCGTGGGCTGCAACGGCGACCATTACGCCGCCCAGTGCGTCACGGGACGCGACACGCGCAACATGCCGTCCGGCGGATGGCCGGCGCTCGGCTCGGTGCTGTCGAAGATCCACGGCGCGGTGGATCCGTCCATCCCGCCGTTCGTCGGGCTCGCGCCCAAGATGGGCCACGAGGAATGGTCGGAGAACGGTCGGCCCGGTTTCCTCGGGGTCGGTCACGCGCCGTTCCAGCCCAACAAGGGCGGCGGATCCGAGGACATGGTGCTCAAGGGCCTGACGCTGGACCGTCTCTCGGACCGGCGATCGCTGCTCACCAGCATCGACACCTTCCGGCGCGAGGCCGATTCGACCGGCATGATGGACGGCCTCGACGCCTTCAACCAGCAGGCCTTCGGAATCCTCACCTCCAGCAAGCTGGCCGACGCGCTCGACCTCCGGAAAGAGGACCCGAAGATCGTCGAGAGCTACGGCAAAGGGGACCCGCGCAACCGCGACGACGGAGGTCCGAAGCTGATGGAGCACTTCCTCGCCGCCCGTCGCCTCGTCGAGGCCGGCGCCCGCTGCGTCACGCTGGCCTTCAGCCGTTGGGACCATCACGGCGACAACTTCGGCGCGCTGCGGCAGGACCTGCCGTTGCTTGACCAGGGGCTGAGCGCGCTGATCCAGGACCTGCATGAGCGCGGCCTCGACAAGGACGTGAGCGTGGTGGTGTGGGGCGAGTTCGGCCGCACCCCGACCATCAACAAGGACGGCGGCCGCGACCATTGGCCGCGCGTGAGCTGCGCCTTGCTCGCCGGCGGCGGCATGAAGCACGGCCAGATCATCGGCGCGACCGACCGGCTCGGCGGCGAGGCGGTGGAGCGGCCCGTGCAGTTCGGCGAGGTGTTCGCGACGCTCTACCAGGGTCTCGGCATCGACGTGAACAAGGTCACGCTCCCCGATTTCAACGGCCGCCCGCAATTCCTCGTCGACAACGGCTACCAGCCGATGCGGGAGCTGGTGGGTTGAACAGCGAAGACGCGAAGAAACGAAGATGACTAAAACGCCGACATCCAACGTCGTCATCGCGCATGGGATCGGGTCGCTGGCCGCCGTCGCCGGGGTGAAGTTGCTGGATTTCCCGCGCCGCTCTGGGATCGATCTCAACTCCATGCTTCTGGAACACGGACTCCGCCAAGTCATCGACGTCCCCAGGACCTAGCTTTCACTTTTTTCGCGCATTCGCTGTCCGCCCTCATGCTCACCATCCCCGGCCGTTCCAACCGATTCTGCGACGGGCTCTCGCGACGCAATTTTCTTCGCGTCGGCGCGCTCGGCATGGGCGGCCTCGCGCTGCCGCAGTTGTTGCGTGCCGAGGCGGCGTCCGGTCTCCGGTCCGGCCAGAAGGCCGTGATCATGGTCTACCTGCCCGGCGGGCCGCCGCACCAGGACACCTTCGACCTCAAGCTCGATGCTCCGGCGGAGATCCGCGGCGAGTTCCGGCCCATCTCCACCAACGTCCCCGGCACGCAGATCTGCGAGCACCTGCCGCGGTTGGCCCGCATCGCCGACCAGTACGCCATCATCCGCTCGATCTCGGACGCGGTGGACGACCATTCGGATTTCATGTGCCAGACCGGCCGCCGCAAGAACAGCCAGCCGCCCGGCGGCTGGCCGACGCTCGGCGCCACGGTGTCGCGCGTGCTCGGGCCGGCGGACCCCGCGGTCCCGGCTTTCGTAGGGCTCGAACCGCGGATGCAGCATCGGCCGTATAATGCCGCCACCGCCGGCTACGCGGGCGTGTCGCACGACGCCTTCCGGCCCGCGGCCGACGCGAAATCGGACATGGTGCTCAACGGCATCACCACCGAGCGCCTGTCCGACCGCCGCGCGCTGCTCACCGCGTTCGACCGGTACCGGCGCGATGTCGATACCAGCGGCCTCATGTCGGGTGTCGACGGGTTCAACCAGCTGGCGTTCGGCATGCTGACCTCCAGCCGGTTGCTGGAGGCGCTGAACGTGGAGAAGGAACCGGCGGCGATCCGCGAGCGCTACGGCAAAGGCGACGCCAAGGTCCACGGCGACGCCGCGCCGATGCTCAACGAGCAGTTCCTCGTCGCGCGCCGCCTCGTCGAGGCCGGCGCCCGGTTCGTCACCGTCGCGTACGGGTTCTGGGATTACCACGGCAACAACTTCGGCAACGCCCGCAACGACCTGCCGTTGCTCGACCAAGGCGTGAGCGCGCTGATCGAGGACCTGAAGCAGCGCGGCCTCGACAAGGACGTGAGCGTGGTCGTCTGGGGCGAGTTCGGCCGGTCGCCGACCATCAACAAGGACGGCGGCCGCGACCATTGGCCGCGCGCGAGCTGCGCCTTGCTCGCCGGCGGAGGCATGAAGGTCGGCCAGGTCATCGGCGCGACCGATCGCCTCGGCGGCGAACCGAGCGAGCGGCCGGTGCCGTTCGGCGATGTCTTCGCCACGCTCTACCAGAACCTCGGCATCGACGTGGCCAAGGTGACCATCCCGGACCTCACCGGCCGTCCGCAGTTCCTCGTGCCCGACGGCTGCCAACCCATGAAGGAACTCGTCGGTTGAACAAGGTCCTCCCGCGATGCTGACCATCCCCGGAAGTTCTCATCGGCCGTTCTGCGACGGCCATTCCCGCCGGGATTTCCTCCGTATCGGCGGTCTCGCGATGGGCGGGCTAGCCTTGCCCCAGCTGCTCCAGGCCGAGCAGCTCGCGGGCATCCGCAAGTCGCACAAGGCGGTGATCATGATCTATCTGGTCGGCGCGCCGCCGCACCAGGACATGTTCGACCTGAAGACCGACGCGCCGTTGGAGATCCGCGGACCGCACCGGCCGATGCGCACCAACGTCCCGGGCATCGAGATCTCCGAGCACATGCCGCGTTGCGCGCGGATCATGGACAAGCTGGTCCCCATCCGCACGATGTACGGCTCGCCCAGCGGCGACCACGATTCCTTCATCTGCTACACGGGGCGTCCGGTGCCCAAGCAACCGCCCGGCGGATGGCCCTCGATCGGATCGACGCTCTCCAAGCTCCAGGGCCAGACCGATGCCGGGATCCCGGCGTTCGTCGGGCTCGCGCCCAAGGCCGGGCACCCGCCCTACGGCTCGCCGGGGCATCCGGGATTCCTCGGGCCGGCGTTCTCGGCGTTCCGTCCCAACGGCCCCGGCATGGAGGACCTCCGCCTCAACGGCGTGACGCTCGACCGGTTGTCCGACCGGCGCGCGCTGCTGACGGGCTTCGACCGGTTCCGGCGCGAGCTGGACAGCAGCGGCGTGGTCGAGGGGCTCGATGCCTTCAACCAGCAGGCCTTCGACATCCTCACCTCGAGCAAGCTCATGGAGGCGCTCGATGTGGGGCGCGAACCGGCGAAGGTCCGCGAACGCTATGGCAAGGGCGACCCGGCGAACTACGGCGACGGCGCTCCGCGCAACTGCGAGCAGTTCCTCGTCGCCCGACGTCTCGTCGAGGCCGGCGCGCGCTGCGTGACGCTGAATTTCGGCCGCTGGGATTTCCACAGCAACAACCACAGCGAACTGCTCACCCACCTGCCGCTCTTCGACCAGGCGATGAGCGCGCTGGTCGAGGACCTGCATGAACGCGGCCTGGACAAGGACGTCGCGGTGGTGGCCTGGGGCGAGTTCGGTCGCACGCCGCAGATCAACGCCGACGGCGGCCGCGACCACTGGCCGCAGCTCGGTTGCGCGCTGCTCGCCGGCGGAGGGATGCGCACCGGGCAGGTGATCGGCGCGACCGACCGTCTCGGCGGCGAGATCGCCGAGCGGGGCGTCCACTTCGGCGAGGTCTTCGCCACCTTGTACAACCAGCTCGGGCTCGATACCGCGAGGGTCACCATCCCGGACCTCACCGGTCGTCCGCAGTACCTGGTCGACGGATGGCAGCCGATGCGGGAGCTGGTGGGTTGAACAGCGAAGGCGCGAAGACGCGAAGAACCGGTTTCGGGTTTCAGGTTCAACGTTTCATGGGCCGTGCGCCGTCGGGTGGCCTCTTCCTGCTTTCGAGATCCCGATTCGATCTCATCCGGGCGCCGGCCTTCTCTGGCGGCGTTCCGGTCTTCTTCGCTCCTTCGCGCCTTCGCTGTTCCATTCCGCCACGCCCACCGTTCCCGGACGCTCGGACCGGTCCTGCGAAGCCCGTTCGACGCGACCTCCTCCGGACCGTCCCGTCTCAGGCGATGATCTTCTTCACGACGTCGCCGGAGACGTCGGTCAGTCGGAAGTCGCGGCCGGCGTAGCGATAGGTGAGGCGCTCGTGGTCGATGCCCATCAGGTGCAGGATGGTCGCGTGGAGGTCGTGGACGTGCACGCGGTCCTCCACCGCGTTGAGGCCGAACTCGTCCGATGCACCGTAGGTCATGCCGCCGCGGATGCCGCCGCCGGCGAGCATCATCGAGAACGCGGTGTGATGGTGGTCGCGGCCGGCCTTCTGGTCCTTCTCGTTCTGCGCGTAGGGGGTGCGTCCGAACTCGCCGCCCCACACGACCAAGGTGTCGTCGAGCAGCCCGCGTTGCTTGAGGTCGGCGATGAGCGCGGCGGTCGGTTGGTCGGCGTCCTGGCAGAGCTTCTTGTGGCCGTCGTCGTGGTTGGTGTGGGTGTCCCACGGCTGGTTGCTGCCGTTCACGTAGTAGACCGAGACGACGCGGACGCCCGATTCCACGAGCCGGCGGGCGAGCAGGCAGGACCGGGCGAACGGCGAGTCCCCGTACGCCTTGCGCACGTGCTCCGGCTCGCGGCTGATGTCGAAGGTCTCCATCGCCTCGCGCTGCATGCGGAAGGCCGTCTCCATCGCCTTGATCTGGCCGTCCAGCTCGGGGTCGCCGTCGCGCTGCGCGAGATGACGGCGGTTCAACGTGGCGAGCAGGTCGAGCTGCTCGCGCTGTTCGGACGCGGGCAGCCGGTTGTTGCGGATGTTGGCGATGAGCTTCT